>NZ_JTLD01000119.1:140279-141061 GCF_000798815.1 Alistipes sp. ZOR0009
CGTCTTCGTCCTTGCTAAGTAGCGGTCTCCCGACCGCCATCCAAATGTAGCAAAATAGCAAAAAAGCAAAGCGCAGCCGTGGCTGGTAGCGACAGCATTCTGCTATTTTCTTCCCACTACTTTTTTGGCGCAAAAAAGTAGCACAAAAAACAGGGCGAAAATTAACTCGCACCGTCGGCTTATGGATGCTTAGATCTTTGGGGAACGGTAGTAGAACGATTCTGGGTTACGATTTTGGTTACGTTCGACCTACCGAGCGTTGCTCAAACATCGATTTTCGCCGTTGGCTGTGTGGCTAACGCCACAATTCTTTACGGGTAGGAGCTTAGCGACTTTTTGTACGACAGTGGCCGAATGTGGCTGGTGCTTCTTTTAGCAACGACGCGTGTAAAGCTTCCTCTAAGCAGCGAACATCCATATCCGGCAAGCTTCATCCGGCAGCGAAGGCTATAAATCCAGAATATCCCCCATCCGTAATAAAAGTGGCGTCAGCCATACCATCCCCGTCGAGGGTTAGCTCCGCAAGCGTCGCTGAGCTTCGCTTCGCTACGGTTCTGTCTGAAGCGTGGTTGGCGTGTAATGGTGGCTAAAAACAAACCCATTGAACGAGGTTCGCATTAGCAAAATGCCACCAATCATCGCTCATTTATTCTTTGCCAAATAAATGGAAGTGTATGCGTTATCTTAAAAACTCGTAAGGTGTTTCGTATGATGGGTTTGGCATAATCGGAAGCAGCTCCGCTGGTATTAACTTGCTTTTTACGCTTACTTCCACACCACAT
>NZ_JTLD01000119.1:141071-141427 GCF_000798815.1 Alistipes sp. ZOR0009
CGCGGGCATTGATACGTACTTCTTCAAAAGGCTGTCGTCATTTCTTGCCCGATGGATTTTGGGGCTTACCAGCGCGCTCAGCGCCTCCTCGCACTTTGACCTATCCCTAGCGTATAGCGCCTTGAAAAAATCTAGCTCATACTTCTCTGACTCTAGGTGTACGGCATTCTTTTTCAAATAGACAGTCTCCATAATGTTTAGGTTTCGTTCTACAAGGGCGGTTTCGCCCTTTAGAAACTGCTGGATGGTATGCACGAATATGGCTCCTTCGCCTGCCAGTACGTTCTCCTCCATGGTGATGGGCACAGGGAGGTTGGTGTCATCGTCGTAGTAAACGCTGCGGTAGGTAAGGTTGG
>NZ_JTLD01000119.1:141437-242571 GCF_000798815.1 Alistipes sp. ZOR0009
TAGGTTGTCCGACAGCATCGCATACCCTATGGAGTGAATGTCGTAGTCGAACATCCGATCCTGAAACTTTTGAACCCGAAAGGCATCCAGCAGCCCGCAGGCGTAGAAATGCTGTTTGGCCTTTTGAATACTTTTTTCTTGTACCAATTCAAAAAGGGCAAATATCAAGTTACACCTAAATAAACGCCCTATTCTAGGGCTATCCATCTCATATTTTAATAAAATAGACTCTAAATCCTGATAATCATTTCTAATTTCTACCACGCCTAAAAATCATTAGAAAGTTTTGTAAAGTAACCTGCACCATCACTCTTATCTATAGTAAAGACATAACGTTCAACAATATTTTCGTTCTTTCTTAGCGTATTAGATAAATCTTTATGTATACCCCCCCGCTCGCTGTAGTCTACATCAGCGCACTAGGCTGGGCGAAGATTAGCTTCGCTGAGCTCGCACTTCGTGCTCGGTTGCAACTTCGTCTTTGCTAAGTAGCAGTCTGCAGCCCGCCATCCAAAAGTAGCAAAAAAGCAAAGCGCAGCTGTTGATAGGAGCATCTGCATTCTGCTGGTTTCTTCCCGCTACTTTTTTGTATCAAAAAAGTAAAATCCCAACGCTTAATCTTCTATTGCTAAAGCTCCTTTTTAAGATAGATCATATCAACAAGCTGTATGTCGCCATCGAACATGGGATGGTCGTAGTTGTCGGTGAAGAAATTCTTTACTCGATGCGATTTTTCGAACCCGCAGCTTTCGTAGAACGATAAGGTGGTGGGAGTTTCGCCTGTACCGACAAGCATCGTTTGGTAGCTGTTTTTGTAGAAGTCAGAAATAAAGTTTATTAGAGTCCTACCATATCCTTTGCCCTGATACTTCTCGTAGGTTGCAATGTTTTTGAGCTCGCAGGTTTCGTTGTTTATTGCTACCACAACGCAAATACTTTTCAAATCATTGTCGTATAAGGCAAACATTTCTCCATTCGGTAGATACCTGTCAACCATATCTTCCTGTTCGTCTGCCAATAGCAGTAAGTCGAGAAACTGCTTCTTGTTTTCGGTAATCTTCTCTATTTTCATGCGATCTCAGCTGTTGTTTTTAGTATAGTAAAAACCCTGCCCTTTTGCCTTCCGCTCATCTTGAAGCTTTCCCCACGATTCCCAGCCCTTCTCCCGTAAAACAGAGTTGTCGTTTTTTAGGAAGGAGTAGCCTTCGAATAGTTCTGGAAAATGTTGGCAAGGGTAGCTCTCACAGAATGCGCACATTTCAACATTCTTTTCCTTAGCGCACAATCTTATTTTGCAGCCTGGATTTCCGCTCCCCGCCTTACACGATATGCATACGCCTCCGGTGGTCATCCCTTTTAGAAACGACCAAAACTTATCTCCATCGGGGAAGAAGGACATAATTTCGGCAAACCCTAGCTTCTGCATTTCTTCATACAAAACTTTTGCAGCCGGTTCAACCTTCATCTTAACATCGCAATTTTCGCAGTAAAGACCGCAATAGCAGCTGTATTGTTTGTCCATTTTTAGTGTACTATTTAGTCAATTTGTAGTTTACAGGCTCATTGTAGTTTAGATCGAGCCATTTTTATCTTACAGCCAACCCTAATATATAGGCTACTGGCAGCGCTTACTTTATCTTTTTACTTTTCCCTTCGACGTAGGTGGTAAAGTTCACGCCGTCTCTAGATATTTGGAACCTTGTATTTACCGTTTCGTTTTCGAGCAACTCGTAGGTTAACCTAAAAAATGGAGCGTTCTCCACCTTTACGCTTGTCAACGTAATAGATTTGTCGGTGTATGCTACCGAGTAGCTAATCGTGTGGCCTTCATTATCAAAGTATATTGCCTTTGTAGAGCTATCGCTGGCATCAAAGTGGACTATCATTAAATCGTCGTGTACGATTTTTGGTTTATTATTAGCTGCAGGATACTCCGAGTGACTTTTGCGGACTACTATATTTTTATCTAAGTCAAACGAAAAAGAAAATGTCCCGCTACCTTGACCGGGCTGTCCACCACCTTCACCCTTCCATTCGCCTATTAGCCAGCTCCATTTATTCCAGTTGGTGTTCTGTTGACTGTGACAAACAGCAGTCAGGGCAAGGAAAGCTATAATTAATGGTAGTCTTGTCTTCATTTTCATACCGTCTTTAATGTTTTTTGATTATTCCGAAGCATTAAAATGGCCTTCTCTGCTCTAGCTTGTCTTGTTGATTCTTGCTTGGCAGAGCCAACCCAGTCGCAATATCCCTGTTTGTACGATTTTGATAGTGTATTGAAAAAATCCTGAGCATCCTTGTCGTTATCTAGCAGCTTTTGTAGCTCTTGAGGAACTCCTTCTATGTGATTACCTTTTTCCATCATGGTATTAATCCTTTATAAGTTTTTGCTAGCTACCTAATCTATGTGTAGGCGCTACTTGCAGCATACTTTATGGCAAGCAGGGCGAAAACGAATTGTTACTTAACGCCATCCTTATTTTAGGCTTACGGTTATTAAGTAGGGTGGCAATATAGCATTTATTAGTAGGCGTTATTGTACGTGAGCCAAAGCAACCCTATCTTTTTTGCCGTATTGGCCCAAAATATTCTTTTCGAAAGCGCTTCTCCGTCAAAAAAAGTGGCAATATCGGGGTTTTTAGCCCCTTTTTCGAAAATCACAAAAGCTGTAAAAACGACCAGTTATCGGGATGAAACGACCAGTTATCGGCTAAATCGTACCACTTAATTATTTTTTTCAATTTGTTGATACCAACAGCTGGTTTTGTTACTATTTTGGTGTTACAATAAATGTTAAACAAAATTCTAACGTATGAACGAGTCAAATACTCTTTTTTATCGTTTGCTTACTGGCCTCAATAAATATGTCAAAGGGAATGACGTGCTTATGGGGATTCCAGCCATAGAAGCAGCAACTTCGAAGATAGATTTGATCATCTCGAAGATAGATAAAACGGCAGTGCTTGTTGATACCGAAAACAAGGGAGTGTATATCGCCGTAGAGGTTGCTACCAAAAGGGTTGTTGCGCCGCTGTTTGCGGTGGTAAAGTCTATGGAGCTCTACTACGGTTCGCAAAACGATGCGGCCAAGATGGCCGAGCTGCACACCACCCGTTCGGAGATACAGCGCATGCCGTACAAGATGCTCGATGCTACGGTAAAAACGATACTAAAGTTTGCATCGGCCAACCTTGCCATTTTGGGTACCTATGGCATTACAGCTGCAACCTTAAAGGAGATAGAGGATGGGATGAAGCAGCTGCAGCTTGCCAATACGGTGCTCGAAGCCTACCTCGAGGAGAAGAGCCAGAATAGGGCCGTACTTTCCGCGCTGGTAGAGGACGGGAAAAAGATTCTCGTCGAGTGCGATATGCTGGTCGAGATTATCAGCCTAACCCACCCCGCTATTTACAAGGGGTATATGGAGATACGTAGTAAAAAGGAGTACTCCGAGCGGCTGCTAACCATTACCGTGCTTAATAGCGAGACCAGGAAGCCGGAGGAGAACGCTAGGGTGGTGATGGTATCTACCACTCGGACGGTAAAGGGTGAGCCCTACGTGCTCCTCGATAGAAAAACGGGAAAGTTGGGCGAAGTTCGTAATAGCCGTCGCGAGTTTGATATTTACAAGCTGACCGTCGAGAAGGTTGGCTGCGATTTACAGGAAGAGATTGTTACAGTTGCCGATAATACACCGCTACGGCTGGTGGTGCTGCTTAAAAAGAAGCAGGTGTCGAGCTAGATTGTTCTTTATTTGGATAGGTTTGTTACACTCAAAGGCGCAGCTGCTATTTAGCAGCTGCGCCTTTGATATGTGGTAGGCTGTAGCTGCGGGCTATGCAGCATCACCAAAAAAATAGCGGCGTTGTACTGTCGCAAATTTGCCTAAATGTAGTCTTAGAGTCAACAGGCTGTAGTCAGGGCCCTTTTAGGGTCCCTGTAGCAGGGAGGTTTGAGCTCACCTTATCCCTGCAGGCAGCCTTATTCTAAAATAAACATATTAGGATGAAACATAGCTGTTTTTTAAAATTTACTCTATTGGTAGGTCTTCTTATGGCTGCTGGGGGTGTATCTGCAGCCATTAATAGGGGGAATATTACCGGAAACGTTGTTGATAAGCTAAGCAGTAAGCCCATTCCGTATGCTGTTGTTACCCTAGGGCTGCTTCCCGATACCACCGTAAAAAAGTCGGTGCAGACCGATGCTAGCGGGAGCTACGTTTTTAATCAGGTTCCCGACGGGAGTTACGTGGTAACGGCCCACATGGTGGGCTATGGGCGTAAGCACTCGAGCCCGCTGGTGTGCCGGCAAAATGCGGTAACGGTGGAGACGCTGGCCATGGAAAATCTGGTTATTAGCGGGGTAACGGTGTACGGTAAGCGTCCCGAAATTGAGGTGAAGGCCGACAGAACGGTGGTTAACGTTGATAATAGCGTCACCGCCACCAGCGAAAATGCCTACGAGGTGCTGCGAAAGGCTCCGGGCATAAATATCGATAAGGATGAGAATATCTCCTTGAAGGGTAAGGATGGGGTGATGGTTACCATTAACGATAAGCCCACCTACCTTTCGGGTGCAGAGCTGGCCAGCTACCTTAAAACCCTTAGCGGTACAGAGATCGAAAAGGTGGAGTTGATTACCACGCCACCTTCGCGCTACGAGGCTGCTGGTAACACCGGCATCATCAACATTAAGCTAAAACGGAATAACCTAGTAGGGGTAAACGGATCGGTAAATGCTGGTGCTGGCATTACCCATAAGGTTAGCGAGTATGGTGGGCTGTCGCTTAACCTGCGTAGGGGGAAGTTGAACACCTTTGGCTCTATTAATGGCAGGTATAGCCAATATAAGAATAGCCTCGATATTGAGCGAAAGCTGAAGGGTGACGCCGATACCTCGCTAATTACGCAAAGCTCCACGTCGCGAGGCACCAGCAAGGGCTACAGCTACAGGGTAGGCGCCGATTACGAGCTAAATCGCCGTCATACTTTTGGGGTGATGGCCAATGGCTCGGTATACGAGTCGAACTCGGTGCAGAACGTGGGTACCTCCCTGCTGCTTAAGGATGGGATGCTAGCCAAAAGCCTCGCTAGTACTACCAGCAGAAGTGGTAGCTACCAAAATATCCTTTTAAATGCCAACTACAAGATGGCTATTGATACGAATGGGCGAACGCTTAACGTCGATGCCGACTTTGTAAAGTACTACAACCGTGCTACAGAGTTTAGCGACACCTACTACTTTGGTTCTTCGGGTGCCGAGGTCGCGATGCCGTTGCTTCTTCAAAGTCATACACCTTCTGATATCTACGTCAAATCGTTTAGGGCAGATTACGTGCATCCTTTCTCGAAAACGGCCATTTGGGAGGCCGGAGTAAAGGGTAGTATGGTTAATAGCGACAACGACCTGCGCTACGAGCGTTCGGTAGATGGTAGCCACTCGTATGTAGATGATCCCAGCCGCTCTAACCATTTTAAGTTTGACGAGCGTATCGCCGCAGCCTACACCTCTATGGCCTACGATGCCGGAGGATGGAGCCTGAAGGGCGGGCTACGGGCGGAGCATACTTGGAATAGGGGCAACCAGGTTACCACTGGTGCTGTAAATAGGAGCAGCTACCTCGATCTATTCCCCAGCCTATTTGTGCAGCGCCGCATTAACGAGAAAAACTCGCTGGGGGTGAGCTACAATCGCCGTATCGATAGGCCTAGCTACGGCAAGCTAAATCCGTTTGTGTGGAGAATTGATGAGTATAGCTATCGGGGAGGTAGTCCAAACCTACGACCTCAGTATTCCAATAATATAGAGGTTAGCTACTCGTGGAATAGCCGTGTCTTTTCGAGTATTGGCTACTCGTACACCAACGATATACAGACGCAGGTTGCCGAGGAGGTGGATATTATACGCCCTGCAGGCGGATCGAGCCCCGCAAAACCGATTAAGGCGGTAATGCTTATCGATAGAAACTTGAGCAGCCTTAAAACCTTTAACGGTAATGTGAGCGTAAACCTAAATCCTGTAAAGTGGTTTCGGACTAGCAGCAGTATATCGGCCTCCTACAGGGAGTACGGTAGAGGAGGCGACCAATCGGGTAAAAGCACCTTTATGTACTTACTTCAATCTACCAGCAGCTTTATCCTACCCAAGCAGTATACCTTCGAGGTCTCGGGTTGGTATCGCAGCCCTACAGTGTACGGAATGATGGACCTAGATCCGCAGTATATAGTGAATGTTGGCGTTCAAAAGAAGTTTTTAAATGATCGGCTATCGGTAAAGGTTAGCTTCGACGATGTTTTTCATACAATGGAAAACAAGTCGTGGGCTAGATACGACAATATGGATATCTCCTTCTACAACAGGTGGGATAGCCAGCGGCTCAACCTCTCGCTCTCCTACCGTTTTGGGAGTAAGGATGTGAAGCAGTCGCGCCAGCGCACCATTGGCGCAGACGAGGAACAAAAGCGTATGGGCAACTAGGCCTTTTAACAAGAGAAGCAAGAGGACGTTTAAAGAACGTCCTCTTGCTTTGCATATTTGAAGTAGATTTTTTTTTAGTTAGATGGTTCTGCAAGGAGTGTCGTGTAGCCTTGCGCTACTGCTGATTCTTCATTCCGTACACTGCTCCTGTTTCGGGGCGGCGATAGAACTTAACTCTTTTCGATAGGCTTCCCTTTTTGCCGCTAGGTAGCGTAAATTCGACTATCACATCCAGCTCTACCATTATTACCCCTTTGGCGAAGTAGCTGTTGTCTGTCCAAGTTACTATCATCTCGCTGGGGTTGCCTGTTGCACTTACTCCTCCTGCTACAGGATCAGACAGCCTCCAAGAGTAGGAGTACCCGTCGTACTTGGTAACTTTAAATACCGTTTGCCCTTTGGCACAAGCAATGTTGCCCGAGGGTTCCTCCCAGCTTATAGGCTGGCGGATGTTAGCCTGAAGGGCATCCTCGGCCCAGCAACCTGTAGTTGTATTTACGGCTCGCACTTTTAGCTCATCGCCGTTAATCAGGGCATCGGAAGTAAACGTGTTAGACTTTCCTGCTGCTTGAACTGAGCTGCCGTTTACAAAAAACTCGTAGGTGCAATCCGCTGCCGAGGAAGTGGCCGTAAAGGTTATAGAGGTACCTGGCTCTACCATGCCAGCAGCGCTCGATTTCAGGTTGACGGAGATGTTATCTACCTGAATCTTCTTCGTTGATGTTGATATGCAGCCATCATCGAGCGTATAGGTTAGCCTTATTGCTCCTGAAAGACCCTTAGGGTCAAACGTATTAGCGGTAACTCCCGTTCCGCTAAAGGTTCCTCCTTCCGGCGTAGCAACTAGCGCTATTGTACTGCCCGACGAGCATGTCGAGGCGGGTAGGTTAAAGGTTATAGATGGTTTTGTTTTGACCGTCACCTCTACCTGCGTACGGTTGCTTTGGCATTGGGTTAGATTGTGCACCGCTACCCAGTAGGTGGTATTGGTGGAGAGCGCCTCGGTTTGTAGCTGCGAGCTGGTGGCAATGGCAGCTCCACCATCGGCTGTGGTGTACCATGTAAATATTGGATTGTCAATGGTCGATGTTGCTGTGAGCGTTGCACGTTCGCCTTGGCAAACTGGCTTTGTGCTAACGCTAGGTGCTGGTGCTTTTTGGGTTGCTACCACAACCTCTACTGCGGGCGACTGCGCCGAACAGCCGTTAGCATCTACCACCGCAACCGTGAATGTTTGACCGGGGGTATCAACCGTAATCTGCCTATCGGTCTTTCCATTTGACCATTGGTAGGATACCGCCTCGGAAGAGGTGAGGGTAACGGTTGAACTGGGGCATATAGGTACCTTGCCCGATGGCATTATGGTAGGTTTAGGTAGCGGATTGACCTTTATAACAACAGGACGAGACTCCTTTTTGCAACCTGTTTTGTCGCTAACCACCACCGTGTAGCTTCCCGATTGTGTAACCTCTAGGCTTTTTAAGTTGGCTGTTGCAATATCTATCCCATCGCGTCGCCACTGGTAGTTTTTACTTAACGTGCACGAAAGTTTTACCGAGCTGCCTTCACAAAAGGTGGTGGAACCATCAGCTGTAATTGTAGGTTCGGGAATTTGTGCTCTCGAACGCACCTCAACGTATTCGGAGGTTTGCGAGCAGCCTTTTTCGTTGGTAACAGTAACCTTGTAGTAGCCGGGTTGGTTTACCGTAATGGACGAGGTCTTTTCGCCCGACGACCATCGATATTCAGTGGCATTTTGTATCGATGAAGAGAGTTTGATTGAGCCAACGTCGCAAATGTTTATTGGTCCCGAAGGATCGATGGTAACTTTTGCAGATATCAGCTTGTCAACCACCATTTCGTCCGAGCGGCTGCTGCATCCTGTGAGCTTATCAGAAACCTTTACCCAATAGTTACCTGGTTTATTGGCTACAATCCCAAACGTTTTAGCACCCGTAGACCATTCGTAGTTATAGCCATCGGACTGTGTAGCAATGAGAGCTATTGACGGATCGGGACAAATATCATTGGACGCAACGCTGAATATCTCCGGTTTATTGGGATTTCGGTTTACTTTGATGTAAACCTCAGGCGAGGTATAGGTACACCCTTCGGGGTAGGTAACCGCTACGGAGTAGCTAAAGGATCCAAACTTTGTTTCCTCCTTTACAGGAATGGTCGATGTAGTTGCCCCGTTGTTCCATAGGAAGGTGGTCCCTTCGGATGGAGCTGCGAGCGTAAGCTCCTCTCCTTGGCAGATGGTTAGTCCTCCTGCAACTTCGATCACAGGGTTTCGGACAGGATGCTTGCCGATGGTTACAGAGGGCGATGTTGCGGTACATCCGTTTGCATCGGTGGTGGTAATAGAATAGGATCCTGCATCTTTAACAGTTATAGATTGGGATACCTCTCCCGTACTCCATTGATAGGCGATGGCGTTGCTGGCATTAAGAACTACTGATTCATTAGTACAGAGCATATTCTTGCCCGAAAGGGTAACCGTGGGTTTTGTCACCTCGAACATGGTAACATCAACGGCATCGGAAGCTAGCGTACAGCCATATTCGTCGATAACCGTTGCAAAGTAGGTGCCTGCTTTATCAATCTCAATTTTTTGTGTATGCTGGCCGCTATTCCATACAAACGAACTTCCATGGTCTAACTCCAGCGTTAGCTTTTCACCTGGACAAATTGCGGTTCTTCCGTCTACCGTAATCATCGGTCTTCGGCTGCGTATTAGCACCTCCACCTCTTTTGATACGGATGTACAGGTGCTTCCATAGGTAAGAGCAACAGAATATCTTCCGGGTTTACTAACCTTTATTGTGCGGGTAGATTCTCCTGTGCTCCATCTGTACTCTGCCGCTTCGTTTGCTTCGAGGGTTACCTCATCATCTGGACATATATATATTTTATCGTCGACTACTGGTTGTGACGAAGATATGGTTGCAGGAGGTATTTCTCCTGTATACTGTTGCACTGCTAACGGGGCCGTGTTAAAGCGGCATCCATTTTCGTCTGTTATGATAGCAGAATAATCACCTGCTTTGGTTACGGTGATGGATGGCGTTTTTGCTCCAGTACTCCATTCGTACGCTATCGCATTTAATGTCCGTAGCTCTAATGCATCACCAGCACAAAGAATGGTTTTACCCATTGGTTCAACGGTTGGCTTCTTTTCTGGATAAACCGAAACCTCAATGGTTGGTGTTTGAACATCGCAGCCGTTGGCATCGTATACTGTAGCCTTGTAAACTCCAGCAGAAGAAACCTGAATCGTTTTATCTGTTTGTCCCGTATTCCATGCGTAGGCATTTCCTTCGCTAACGGTAAGCGAAAGGCTTTCGCCCGGACATAACTTTGTTGATCTAGAAGCAATAACTGAAGGCTTGATGGTTACAGGCACCTCCTTAACGGTAATACTAGCCGAAGAAGGGCAGCCAAAGCCATCAGTTACCGTTACCGCGTAATCACCAGGTTTCATAATAGAGATTTCGCGCTTAGTATCCAAGGTAGACCATTGGTAGCTTGCTGCATCGGGGGCTGTTAGCGTTATCGCTCCACCCTGACAGAGCGTACTCCTTGAAGAGGAGATGGAGGCTAGAGGCGTAAGCGTTCCGTTTGAGATCACAGTAACCTTGTTTGACGTAAATACGCAGCCAAAAGCATTGGTAACCCGAGCCTCGTAAATGCCGGCTTGGCTTACGTTGATATTGGCTCCAGCTAGCGGCACAAGGGCGCCATCTTTATACCATTCAACCCTTGCTCCTGCTGGCATTACGCTAAGTGCAACAGGCTTGCCGTAGCAAATGGTGGTTGATGATGCTAAAACCTTTGGTTCTAGGTTATGTACAATTACAGAAACAGGTGCAGAGGTAGCCTCGCATCCATTTGCGTCGCCAATGCGTACGGTGTAGGTGCCGCTTTGGGTGGCATCAATACTTTTAGAGGTTGATCCATTCGACCAGCGGTAGTATGCGGCATCAACAGAGGTTAACCGAACAGCGCTCCCCATACAGAACTCGGTGGCACCTTCGGGCGTAATAATCGATGTTGGAGAGGGAAGCGATGCCTGCTTTATCTCGATAGGTTCGGACGTTGCCACGCATCCATTCTCATCCTCAACTGTTACCTGATAAGTTCCTGCAACGCTTGCTTCTATTGCTGCTGAAGTAGCTCCGGTGCTCCAAGAATACTTAAACGCTTTAGAAGTTGTAAGAGGGACGGAGCCTCCCAAGCAGATGGTAGAGGAACCTCCAATATCAATAGTAGGCTTAGGTAAGCCATCATTAAACTCGGCAAAAAAGATCTTAGACTCCTTTGAGCATCCTTTAGTGCCGTAGATAATCAACTTAAAATATCCCGACTCTTTTACTTCTACGCTTTTCGATGTGCCATATTTTGTCCATGTTCCTGTAGGAGTATCCGCTCGCAACCATTCATAGGTTGTAGCTTCCGATCCTGTAAGAGTTAATGTCTTTCCTTTACAAATGGGTATCGTTCCAGATGCAGTAATAGTTGCTGGCTTCAACTCAATGCAAGGATCCGTGAAGCAAGATAGCGGTTGCTGCTTAGAAGCGCCTCCGTTGTAGCATCCAAGGACATTACCCAACGAGCTAGAGGCGTCGGCACAGGCAAGCCTATTGAAACGAGCAATACCTCCGCCGTATAAATTTGCAGCATTAGGATTTTCATCGGCTACCGTTTTACAGGCTACAGCCATTGCCTTAGAGATACCTCCCTTAAACATACTGGCACCATCAGTGAGGCTTGTTCCTGCATTGCTACAGCCTAAAGCGGTAATTGTCGATGATCCACCTCTGTATACATCCACCTTTCGTCCCATGGCAATCGGTTCGCCGCAGCTGATGGAGGTGTAGCTGCGCCCTCCTTGAAATACGGGGTAGATATAGTTAAGAAGAGTTGGGGCATCAAGGCACGAAATAGCAGGTAGTGTACTTACCGAGCCTTTATAAAGTCCTGTTAAAGTCTCATCAGGGGTTAGTATAGAGGGGGCTCCGCATGATATTGGCTCTACATTGCTGTCTCCTCCCTTGTAAATTCCTCCATGGATCTTTCCATCGGCAGATAGTACAGCTCCTTTTAGGCATCCTGCGGGGAGGGTATTCAGCGGAGGTGTATCACCTTTATATATGGATAAAAAAATTCCAGCCTGTAATAGCATACCACAGCTATGCAACGAAGAATTGGACGTACTTCCCCTATAACAAGGTAAGTCTTCGTCTCCTTCAGTTAAGGAGGATAGGGATGTCGTTTTGCTACCGTTTGCTGCTAAGGCAGACATAACTACTGCAAAAACGAGCAGTATGCAGGAGTATAGGACTCTCAACAAGATGCTTTTTAGTAGATTAATAGGAGTATTAGAGAATAAATGAAGCGTTTGGGCGTATTTTGTGCCACCGGTAATACCCCAAACTATAATATAAGAACGATATTATGGTGCAGTGCGAACACCTCTACCACCATAGCTATCCTGTCGTGAAGCGTCAGTATCGTTTGCTTTAAGCCTATCAGAAATTCGCGCTCTATCAGGATGATCCTCGAAGCTGCCACCTCTGAATCCTAGTCCTGTACCATTAATATTGGGCCAAGTTCCAGGCAAATCAGGATTAACGCCTGGGCCTATCTCTCCGTTACCATGGTTACCTATAAAGGTACGACCTGTGGCATTACCTAAGCCAACGCAGCGTTCCCATAGGTTTCCTGACATCTCCATAATACCCCAGTAGGTTGCTCCAGCTTTTGTTCTGCTGCTTACAGGAGTGGCAAAACCACCCGATCTTATTGGTCCAGAAAGTACTGCGGTAACTTTACTATCTGAACCAACCTTTCCTACAGCGCAGTTGGCCTCGACGTTTGAGGGAGCCTCGTTGTTCATTCCCTCATTAGATAAACCTAGCGCATTATTAATGCTAATGCTACCCCATGCGTACTGCGTATTATTGGGTGCGGATGGCACGGCAAGGGTGCCTCTACATGCTTTTTCATACTCTAATTCGGTCATAGGTCTAAGGCCAGCCCAATCGAGGTATGCAAGCACGTCTTTTGCAGATAAAAAATTACAAGCTCTAAACGCATCGCCTGCATTCTTTAGGTCGTACGACGCAGGTGTTGTCCCTGTTCCCCCATTCTTGACAATCCCATGACGGGCTTCAGCCTTGTTTGGGAAATATGTTCCAGCATTTTTTACTGCAACGGAGACCTTATTTAAGAATAATACATACTCTCCTTGAGTTATTTCATGCTTCATACAGTAGAAACCTGCATATCCTTTGGGATAGTTAGCGTCAAGATTTCGTCCTGTATAGTAATCGAAATCATCGCCAACACCAGCACCAGCACCAGTCCAGCTTTTATACGATTCGCTAAAGTACGAGCGCATATGAGATGGGGTTGTTTCTGCATTTATGAAGGCAGGAGCAGTGCTGGTATAGTTGATTAGCCTACCTGTAGAAGAAAAGTCTCCAGCATAAAAAGCACCCTCAGGGACATATACCATTTCTGTTGCAAGCACGCAAACCTCAACCTGTTCTCCGCCAGTAAGCCCATTGGCTTCGTAGTCCCACTCCAACTCTACGTCCTGAGCGGTAAAGTTTCCGTTTCCATCCGTTTTACGGTAGATAAATGCGCCTACTCCTGGGTTTACATCCTTGCCGTTGATGTTCGCAGGGCTTGTTCCTACCTTGTAGTCTGCATTATCTGGAACCTTATGTTTTACTCCTGTACCTGTTGCTAGGTAGCCGTGGTACCAATCTTCGTTGGGAACTTCCCTGAACTTAATAAACACCCATGCTGCATCCCAGTTTTTGGGGCCTGTTGCTTCTGATGATATTCTCCACGAGTGATCCCAAGTTACGGTGAACTTTACCTGAGCTGTTTTTTTGTCGGAGTTAGTAGTGACGGTGGTGTTGAGAACCTGAATTCCGCTTGCCAATACCTTACATGGAACAGCTATTACAGCGAATAGACAAACAAGCGCTCCCAACAGCGTTGACTTACAATTTCTCATATTTATATTTTACTTAGCCAGATTTTTTTAAATTATGGCAAAGATAGGCTCTAAGGCTTCTGTATTTTTACAATAATTACCGCTCTGCCGCTTTTAAACTTTAATTAAGTAAGTTTTTGCTAACTAGGTTAAGGTGTCTTGGGGTGTGTTGTCGTTTCCTGATTTTAATCTCTTAGTAATCAAATTTAGGGAGCATGTTTTGGTTGGCTTATAAGTATTTCATGCAAGTGTACTTTAACATACAAAAAATGGGGCGGCATAAATTTTATCCCGCCCAATCCTAGTTGTAGCGTTGTAGCGTTTTTTATTTTGTTAGAATGCTCAGGTTTGTTGTTTGATGGTTGTTTTGTTGCGGGTTGGAAAAGTGTCATTTTGCAATATCTCGCCGAATGTTTGGCAGTATACATAAAAAAGAGGGTGCTCTACTGCACCCTCTTCTTTTTATCTATGTCTTTAGCTATTGATCCGTTAAGTAGAGCCTGCTTCTTAAATTATACGGAATGAGCCTACTGTTGAAACGGAAGTGTTTCCAGCCGCATCTTTAGTAACCACCTTCCAGAAGTAGGTTTTACCGCTGTCGAGTTTCTGTTTAGTGCTTGATTCTGTTAATGATTTAACTACCTGCGTCGAAGCATCCTTGTTGTCGAGGTAAAAAGAGTAGCTGACAATGTCGTTATCTAGATCATTACCCTTCCAGCTGAAAGATACTTCTATAGATGTCGCTCCATCAGAGCTGATAGCTGTTCCATTTATTGGCGTTTGCAGTTCGGCCGGGAATGGCACATATTTTTCGGCTATCTGGCCTGCAAGATAAAAGAACCACGTTTCGGAGGTTGTTTTACCCGTTACATTAATAGCCTTTACGCACCAAGAGTAGGGTTTGTTTGGCTCTAGTGCAACCTTACAGGATGTCTCTTTTGCAGTGTAGGTTGTTGCTTTTTGAGTTTTTAAATCTTTAACCTCAATTTCGTAGCTATCAGCATTGGCGGATTTTGCCCACTTAAGCTCGACTTCTGGCTTATCATTTTTAATACAGGCGCTATTGTTCGCTGGTTGCGATAGTAAAAATAAGCCTGGTGCTGGTTCGCTATCCGACTTCCCACAGCTGGCAAGTGTTGCGCAAATGGCAACTATAGAGAGAACCGTAGAAATTCTATGTAACATAACTTTTAATTTAGTGGTAAGGAGTCGACGTAAGAGTGTTTCTTTATTGAAATTCTTACGTCGAGCTCATGTTTATTTCACGTTTATTTTTCGGTAGCACTGCTACATCTTTATCAGCTTTTGGTTGTAGCTAAGTTTTGTACCCTTGATGATAACGCCATAGGTTCCAGAAGGAAGGTTCGATACGTTTAGTTCAATCGTGCTCCCTGAGTAGATTGCATATTTTTGGCTGAAGCATATGCTGCCACTTGGTAGAGATACAATTTGAAGGAAGATATCCTTTTCTTCTGTCTCTGGAATTCTTACGGTAACCTTATCGGTTGCTGGATTAGGGTACATGATGAAGTTTGTACTACCGTCATTATGAACAACCTCCTCAAACACTCCTTGACAAAGTTTTTCTGTTGCAATCCTAATTCTGTTTTCACCCAACTTTAATGAAAGTTGTAGATCAGAATCGTAGGTTTGCGTAGTATTTCCGTTAAGGGTAACATAGTACTGCTCTCCTCCCTTTAGGTGGTAGCTGGCCATATTTTTGGCATTGTCAACTTTTTGGACGTTGAGTGCTTCTGGCTCTGCTATGGTGACATCGAAATTTTGTTCGTAGCCACTGAGTGCGGCAATCCTAAAGGTTACGGTGTAGTTGTCAGGTACAAGATTCGTTACTGTTAACTCAGTTCCAGAGGTGAGGTAGGGAGTCTTAGATCCTGTCTTTTCCCCTTTTATGCTGATCTCGTAGTCAAAAGCTTTGCTCATATTCAGTTTGAGGATCCCATCGTTGGTTCCTCTACAGCTACAGTTGGTGGCTTTTAACTGGTAGTTAGTGGTAGCGACTAATTCCGATATACCAACAACGGCCAGCTTTGAGGCTTCATAGATTGTACCATCTGATACCTTTTTCAGCGTAATGGTGTAGGTGCCAACCGGGATATCAGAGAATACGTTGCTGCTTTGGTAGGTTGTTCCGTTGATGCTGTATTCGAAACCAGCGGCAGGTGTAACCGTAATTGCTCCCGCTAATTTTTTATCGGTTGGCTGAGTAACCGTAAAATCAATGGGTTCAAAAGAGGCAACAAGAGTACGGTCTGACGCATCAACATTAAAGGTGTATGCAGAGTTGGAGGCAACATCTACAAGATTTTCTTTCCAACCCGTGAATGCATAACCGCGTTTTGCTGTTGCTGTTAGCGTGCAGCTTGCGTTGTAGGGGTACGATCCAGCACCAGAAATGTTTCCTGCTGCATCAATTGATGTAGTAGCAGCAATGGTGTAGCTGTTTACAGTCCATTGTGCTTGGGCTGTTTGGTTTGATGAATAATTCCAAACTTTTGAAGCATCTATGCTGCTGTCCCCGATTTTCCAGCCTGCAAAGGTGTGTCCTTTTTTGGTAGGAGTAGGAAGATCGCCAAAGGTGTCGCCGTAGCTCAAATTTTTACTTGTGGTGGTAGTTTCGCCTCCAATTGCATCGAAGGTGAGGGTGAAAATACTGCTCCAGCTACAAATTTTTTGGTTCCAAGCGCCTTCTGTAATGAACGATTGCGGGCCGAATTTAGGAATCGCATTGGATGCTCGATCTCCTCCTTTCAGTGTTCCCATACCGCCTGTAATAGTAACGTCGTTGTACCAGTTTAGAAGAGCAGTGCTTGTATAACTACAAGGGAAAGTTGTTGCAATAATATTTCCGCCTCGAATAGTAATAGTATTGGCTGCTATCGAACTTGTGCTATTACAATTCTGGCCACCTGTGATTTGTATGTTTCCACTTTGAATTGTAATAGAGTCATTGGCTACAATTCCTTGCGTGTTAGATACTTTTCCAGGTGCAGTTATAGTAAGTGTTCCTTTTCCTGCAATGTTTAGGCTCGAGTAGCTTTGTAGAGCCACATTGCTATTTATATTAGAAGGTGATGTTATGGAGTTACTCCCTTCAAAAGCAATGTTTATAGTGTTTGTTGCGTCAAATGATACGATGCCAAACTCTATATTGTTAAGCTTATAAGTATTGGTAATGTCTGCATTTTTGAGTTTTAGAGTAAAGCTGTTAGGGTCGTAAGTTGCCATTCCCTTTCCACACGCAATGGAGAGTTGGTTGGCCGTAAATTCTTGTCCATTAGCGTATACTCCATAAGGGGTTGCCCCACCTTTATTCCATTGGCATTCGGTCCCATTCCAACTTCCAGAGGTAATTCCAACTCCATTTTTAAAGAAGGGGAGCGAATTGAAGGCTATATCAGTTGTTGTTTGGGTGTTTGCTTTTGCACTTCCACTTCCTCCACTAATGTTGAATGTCGACTGATTGCAAAAAACACCCCAAGAGTGAGCTTCGTTTGAAATGGCTCCTCCTGTGATATTAACATTCCCACCAGCAATTGTGATGGAGGATTGGGTTGCGTAAATACCGCTACTAATCCCTTGTTTGTAACTTACATCACCACCTATGATAGAAACACTACCGTTACCATCGATTGTGATATTGGCTAAATTAGTGGAAATTCCAGCAGATAGTGATTCTTCGGTAGGGGCAGGATGAATGCTATTATTACCTTCGAGCATAATTTTCACCTCTCCATACTTTGCTACTATGCCAGCCTTGGGTTGGTTGGGTGTTGTGGCGGTTATTTCCGCATTGTTTAGCGTAAGTGTACTATTACTTGCATTGTATGTTGCAGATCCGCTTCCACATGCTACCGTATTGTTGGGAGCTGTAATGATATTAGTTCCGTTTACATATAACTCTAAGTTAGCTTCTTTTGCTGTTAATTCATAACTACCCGTCATTCTCGGGAAATGAGAGCATTGTAGCAAGTAGTATTCACCGGGCATTAACATCTTGTCTGCATCCCAGAGGTTTTTATTTATGAGGCTAAAGTTGTTCTCTCCATTCTTTTTGTAAATGAAAAACTCAGAATTTGAAGATCTGGTAAATGATACTATTTGTTTTTTTGCGATAGTCAACTTGTGGGCTACTGCAAAGTAGGCGCCTCCTGCCTCCATAAAAGCAGGTACATTTTGTCCTAAAATGAGAGGAGATTCTTCTGTAAATTCACCTTTTCTAGAAAAAGGAAGTTTTTCGATTGAAGGTGCTGCATTTAAAAAGTCGTTAAGAGTTAAGGCTGGGGATTTTTTTACCTCAAGAGCATATTCTCCCGTTTCGCGTGGTTCGTACGCACTTCCTACAATATAGTATTCGCCAGCAGATAATTGCATCTCTAGCGAAGTGGTTGATCCTCTTCGATACTTTGCCTCTAATTGGCATTTGCCACTGGCACCTTTCTTATAAAGGAAAATGGTGCTAGCCCTTCTGCTTGTAAAACTTATTTCAACCGATTGAGGAGTGCTTACGATTACCTTATGGGCTACAGCATAGTAACTGTTTCCGTATTCTCCAAATTCGGGTAGGGTTTGGCTTAGAACTGGAG
This sequence comes from Alistipes sp. ZOR0009, assembly GCF_000798815.1. Taxonomy (NCBI): domain Bacteria; kingdom Pseudomonadati; phylum Bacteroidota; class Bacteroidia; order Bacteroidales; family Rikenellaceae; genus Alistipes; species Alistipes sp. ZOR0009. The sequence goes on from NZ_JTLD01000119.1 coordinate 159,528, forward strand.
TTGATTGATTGGTAAATTCTCCGCTTGTATTAAAAGGTAATGTTTTAATTTCAGTGGCTCCAGAAATAAGTTCGGATAGCGTGATTGATGTAGAGGCATCTGCCGTTAAGGAATAGGTTCCCGTTGTTCTTGGAGTGCTCGTTGTTCCTACAATGTAGTAGTCTCCTGCTTGGAGAAGAATATCAAGAGGTGAGACGCCATTTTTGCTGTTGTTTGTAACAAGACTAAAGCTATTGTCTGCATTCTTTTTGTACAGGTAAATGCGGGAATTTGTGGCCTGTGAAAAGGTCGCTCTTAGTTTTTTAGGAGTGTCTGTTGCTATTTTGTAGGCTACTGCATAGTAACCGCAGCTTTGTTCTCCAAACATAGGCTCTGTTTGTCCTAAAACAAAATTTGATTGGCTGGTAAACTCTCCTTCTTTAGAAGAAGGAATAACTCCTAAATCGGGAGCATTTGTTAGCAGCTCATTTAGGGAAATGGCTGTTGATCTGCTCACGTTAAAGGTGAATGCCCCAACTTCTCTATAGTTTTCAGAACTTCCTACAAAATAGTATTCGCCGGGTGTGAGGGTGATATCGAATCCTGTATTTCCATTGCTATTAGCCTTTTTTTTGGATACCAAAACGTAGCCTTTGTTGCTATTTCTTTGGTAAAGGTAGATGTTAGCCTTTGATGAGTTTAATTTAGAGTATGTTACGGCAATGTTTTGAGATGTTTCGATTGTTAGTTTGTAGGCCGTAGCATAGTGACTTCTGATATTGTACCCAAACGGTGGTTGACTTTGGGCTAACACTGCTGTTGACTGATTGTTAAATTCTCCGCTATTAGCGTATGGTAAAGCATCTATTACAGTCGCTTTTTCGAGTAGATCGTTTAAGGATATTGCAGTAGATTCGTTAACCTTAAAGCTATAGGATCCTTTTGTTTGAGGGATTCTGGTGGATCCAACTAGGTAGTACTCTCCTGCGTTGAGTTTTATATCAAAACTTGGATCTGGCTCGAATGAGTAACCCATTACATCAGAGTAGTTATTGCCATCTTTTTTGTAGATGTAAAATCTTCCTTCTTTTTGAGAATGTTCATATTTGAAAGCAAGATTTTTAGTTGTGCTAAGATTTATTTTGTAGGCTACGGCATAGTGTACCTCGTCAGAAAAACCAAAACCTGGGTTATTTTGACCTATTACACGAGCAGATCGGTCGTTGAATTCTCCGCTTTGTGTGAAATTTAGAGGATCTATTTCTGTGGCTCCTTTTAAGAATTCTTTAAGTGTAGTTATAGTTGATTGTTCAACTACGAATGAGTAAGTTTCATTGGTTGCAACCTCAGACGAATATCCTACTATGTAGTAGTCTCCTGGAGCGAAAATTTGTTCAATAGTTGGATTGTCAGAACTATAGGTCTGCTTGTATAGTTCGTATTTATTGTCGGTATTCCTCCTATACACGTAAAGATTAGAGTAGTAACCTTTCTTAAACTTTATCGCGAGATATTTGGATTCGCTGAGGGTTAACTTACGGGCTATAGCATAGCTGGCCTTGCTGTCGTCTCCAAAAATGGGGTTGGATTGACCAAAAACAGACTTGGCTTGGGCTAAGAACTCGCCAGATATGGAAAATGGCATAGATCCGATTGGATCAGCTTCATTTAATAGCTGGTTTAAGGTTATTGTGGATGAGTTTGTTATTTCTAGCGAGTAAGTTCCTGTAGCATTTTCGTTGTTGGAAGTTCCTACTATATAGTATTCGCCAGCTGCAAGCTGACGATCTATTTTCGTAGAGTTTCCATTCCAATTGTATTTTTTTTCTATGAGGGTATAGCTGTTGTCGGTATTCTTTTTATACAGATAGATAGCTGGACTTATTGCGAATGTGAACGTTGCAGAAATCGCTTTAGGTGTATCTAGTATTAACTTTTTTGCTATTGCATAGTAAGATCCACCTATTTCTCCAAAGTTGGGGGTTTGTTGCCCAAACGTAGATGTAGATTGTAGGGTAAACTCTCCGGATGTAGATGCTGGTAATGCTTCTATATTGCTAGCACGAAGCAGCAGCTGGTCTAGGTCTAGAGACGTAGAGTTGGTTACTTCAAACGTGTAGGCTCCTTGAGCTTTTGGGTTCTCTGTAGTTCCTACTAAATAGTATTCTCCAGTGGTAAGCTTGAGGTTTAATTTGCAAGATCTACTATTGCCATTTTGGGCTACAACAGTGTAGCTGTTATTGGCGTTCTTTTTATAAAGGTATAGGGTGGCATTTGAGTCAAATGAGAACGTTGCAGTAATTGCTTTAGGTGTATCAATTGTTACTTTTTTTGATACAGCATAGTAAGTACTTCCTGTATTTTTAAAAGATGGATTGGTCTGCCCAGGAACTAAGTCGGATTGAACGGTAAACCCTCCACTTTCTGTAAAGGGCAGAGTAGCTATAGCAGGTGCTTTATCTAAAAGCTCATTTAGAGTAGTGAGTTTTATATGATCTACGGACATCGTATAATTCCCCAAGGTATTAGGCTGGTAGCTGGTGCCTACAAAGTAGTATTCACCAGGTTTGAGAGAGAGCTCTAGCAAAGAGTTGCTATTTCCAGCTCTGTCATCATCGCTATTCACTAGTTCGTAGCTGTTGTCTGCGTTTTTTTGGTAAACATAAAGGTAGGCATCTGAGCTTAATTCAAATTTGATGCTTACATTTTCGGTTCTACTGGTTGTTAACTTATATGCTACCGAATAGTAGTTGCTTCCGCTGTTTCTAAAACTGGGGCTTGATTGTCCTGCAACTAAAACAGACTGGCTAGTAAACGTTCCTTTTTCAGTAAAGGGTAACGTGCTTATTTCAGAGGCTTTACTTAAAAGCTCTGAAAGAGGAATGGCGCTGGATTGTGCTCGAAGCGGCAAAGACGCAACAGCAAAAAAGATCCATGCCATTAGACTGACAATTGTTTTGGATTTCATAAGAGATTAATTTCAATGTATGTTGATTTTTTTTACATCTACTTAAAATAGTTGTGTTATTCTAGATGTTGCTAGAAAACATCTAGAAGGGAGTGTCTGCTTTTATTTATACCCCCAAAAAGATACTATGTGGAAAAAATGGGAACTACGCTCATAAAGAGCGTTTGCTTGTGAAAGAATAATGTCATGCTAACTTAATAGGTAAAAGATAATTTAAATTATGCAGCATACAGATTGGAATGTGGGCATGTTTCATCCCACCTAATTAATATCTCCCGATTCTATTCGTAGATTTTATAGCTAAAACTTCCAACAGCTGTTTGCTTGCGGTGCAAAGTTAAAAAAATTAATGAAGTCTTTTTGTTCCGATAGTTGTTGCAATGCAGTAGGTCTGCTTTTGTCGTTTTTATTTAGCTCACATATCCTTGTTTTTCTTGTTTTGGGTTGTGCGGTGTGGTCTAATTTCCTTCTTAATAGCAATACATCCAACAGTTTTTCTCGAAATATTAGGAATGGAGTATCTATGAGCTGAACTCAATAAAAAGAAGGCTGTACAATTGTACAGCCTTCCTTTTATTATATTCCTATTTGGTAATCACCCCAATCTCACCTACTGATACCCAGCCTTGATGCAGCACATCGTCTAGCGAAACCAACTTGAAGTATTTACCCTGTAGGGGCTGGTTGAAGCGAATGTACTGCTTTACCGTGTTGTTGGCCATGTTGGCAAACTCTCCGTTGCAGTCGGCCTTCTGCCAGGTTGCTCCATCCATCGAGGTGTAGAACTCGAACTTTGTGATTGTACCGCTTTTGTTTCCATCTACTCGGGGCGAGTAGGTGAAGCCTTTCAGCGTTAGCGTTTCGCCCATGTCAACTACGATGGAGTAGGGGTGCTGCTTTATCTTTCCCTCCCAGGGGGTATGCCACATGGTGGTGCTCTTTCCGTCTATGGCGTTGGAGGCGGGGAACGAGATGTCGGCGCTATCGGCAAATACGATTTGCCATTTTGCGCTGCAGATGTCAAATGGTTCTGCTACCACTTCGCTCATGTCTTTCCCGTTGTTGATGTAGGTACGAGCCTTTACTACTCCACCTTTTGCTAAGCTAAAGGGCTGGCGGTAGATGGGAGATTTTGCGGTAGGAGTGCTGCCGTCTGTGGTATATCTTACGGTGGCGGTTTCCGATTCAGCCGCAATACTTACCATTCCCTGCTTGTTGCGCGATATGGTGGGTAGCGACATTATTTCGGGAGCCTTAAAAAGCCCAATGTTGCTGATGTTAGGAAGCGCTCTTGCCTTGGTGATGGTGACCTTTATCTTACTAATGGCCATTGTTGGGAATTGAAGCAGGCGCTTGTAACCAATGGTTGTTTCGTTGCCAATGGTAATCCATCTTTTGCCATCGAACGCTTCTACACGAAACTCCTCCACGCGTTGTCCTTTCCCTATATTTTCCTGTATTTGAAAAACGTTGGCAATAGCAGGTTTGGTAAAGGAGAACTCTGCCACTGCAGGTAGCGTGGAGGGACTCCAGTCTGTAGCGCTATTTCCATCTGTGGCAAATTTGGCATTGGTCGATTTTGCTTTACGCATCAAATCTACCGCAAAAGTTTGCTTAAGGTATGCCCCAAACTCCTTTAGGCGGGCTGCATCCTCCTCTTTTATAAGGCCGCGGGTATCGGGTGGTATGTTAAGCAGCAGAACGGAGTTGCGTCCTACCGAGGTGTAGTAGATGTTGGCCAGCTGCCCAAGAGTCTTTACTCGGCTATCTTCCGACTTGTGGTAAAACCACCCTGGACGGATTGAAACGTCGACCTCGGAGGGATACCAGTAAACGCTGCTGGCTTTATTAAGTAGCTCGCGGCTACCTAAGTCCTTTGCCTCTGCATGGATATTAAGTGCCGCATTCTTTTTTACCATCTCAGGGCGTGCGCCTGGGGCAAATGGGGTAACGCTCCATTCCGTGGTTCTGCCTTCGCCATGCTCGTTGCCAACCCAGCGAACATCTTCGCCGCTAACGGCAACAACGGCGTTAGGTTGTAGCTTATGGATTAAGTCGTAGTAGGCATCCCAGTTGTAAATTTGCTTTTTGCCGTTTGGTCCTTCGCCACAGGCGCCATCGAACCATACCTCGTCTACTTTGCCATAGTTTGTTAGCAGCTCGGTTAGCTGCTCCATAAAGTAGCTGTCGTAGGCAGGAGAGTCGCCGTAGCTTTTGGCATTCCTATCCCACGGAGATAGGTACACCCCAAACTTCATTCCATACTTGGTGCAGGCATCACGAAGCATACGTACAACGTCGCCTTTGCCACCCTTCCATGGGCTGCTGGCTACCGAGTGGGTGGTGGTTTTTGTTGGCCACAAGCAAAATCCGTCGTGATGCTTTGCTGTTAGGATGGCCATCTTAAAGCCAGCCTCCTTTAGGGTACGCACCCACTGTTCGGCATCGAGCTGCGAGGGATTGAATATTTGAGGAGATTCGGTTCCGTGTCCCCACTCCAAATCGGTAAAGGTATTTACGGTAAAATGGAGAAATGCAGTCATCTCGAGCTCCTGCCAAGCCTTTTGCTGCGGCGAAGGAACCACCCTAGAGGCCAGCTCCATCTTTTGCTCGATGGTAGAATTTGGGGGGAATGCAACCGATTTGGGATAGTACGTTGGGCTATCCTGTCCCATAACATTCACCTGAGACAATAGCCCAAGAGCAACGATGTGGGCAATTATTGTACGTTTCATACTAATAAAATTAAGAAGCACGCTTTACCGGTGCCTGCACTTCGGTAAGGCGTCTTTGGGTTAATGGTGTTTATACTCCAAAAGAGCAAATAATTATTAATTCTTGAAACATCATTTTTATCTGTGCGGCTATGAAAATATGAGGCACGCTAATAACCCGCAGTGTATGCTCAAGTAATTATCTATGAGTGAATGATTTTATAAATTGGGCCTAAAGTCGTTAGTTCCTACCAGTTGGGTGTTTATATGTATAACATACCTTTTGTTAAGCTTTATATAAATAAGATGAACTCTTTTATGGCATACATTTGCTTACGACAAACCCCATTTAGTTAAAACATGAGAACACTTATCTACTGTTTTTTAATTATGCTTATTCCCTTTGCCTCTATAGGGAAAAGCAGCAAACCCCAACGGGCGAATCTTATTCCTCAGCCAACTTCTGTGGAATGGAAGTCTGGTGGCTTTAACCTTAAGAATGGTATAACCATTTATGCCGACAACAGCGTCGCTCCAATTGCAGGTTACCTGAAAGATATCCTTAAAAAGGGAGGTAACGTTGCTGCCAATGTAAAGGCTTTCGATGCCAATGCCAAGGGTGGTATTACCCTTTCGTTGGTTGATGATGGCCAGTATGGCGATCAGGGCTACCGGTTAGATGTATCCGCTAAAGGTATTGAAGTTAAGGCTAAGACTGCACAGGGTCTTTTCAACTCGGTGGCAACCATCCATCAGCTAATCCCTGTTAGCGGAAAGATGCAGATTCCTGCGGTTTCCATTACCGACAAGCCTCAGTTTGTTTGGCGCGAAATGATGCTCGACGTAGGTCGTCACTTCTTTAGTAAGGATGAGGTGAAGCGCTTTATTGAGCTTGGCGCTATGTACAAGTTCAACGTTTTTCACTGGCACCTAACCGAAGATCAGGGTTGGAGAATTGAGATCAAGAAGTATCCTAAGCTTGCTGAGGTTGCTGCTTGGCGTACCGAGGCCGATGGCAAAAGGTATGGCGGATTCTATACTCAGGAAGATATAAAGGAAGTTGTTGCCTTTGCCGCCTCAAGAGGGGTAACCATCATCCCCGAAATTGAGCTGCCAGGCCATAGCGTTGCAGCACTTGCTGCCTATCCTGAGCTATCCTGTACGGGAGGTCCTTTTGAGGTGCCTAACTCTTGGGGCGTATTCCCTGATGTGTATTGTGCTGGTAACGATAAAACATTTGCCTTCCTTCAGGATGTTCTAACAGAGGTTATGGCGCTATTCCCCGGTAAGTATATTCATATTGGTGGAGACGAGTGCCCCAAGGATCGCTGGGAGAAGTGCCCTAAATGCCAGCAGCGCATTAAAGATAACGGACTAAAGAACGAGCACGAGCTGCAAAGCTACTTTGTAAAGAGAATAGAGAAGTTCTTGAACGATAATGGGCGTAAGCTTATTGGCTGGGACGAGATACTTGAAGGTGGTTTAGCACCTAATGCTACGGTTCAGCTTTGGAGAGACTGGGACCACGCCGTTAAGGCAGCAGAGGAGGGGCATGATGTGATTATGACCCCAACAACGCATTGCTACTTCGACTATCTTCAAAAGAATTTAGATTTAGAAAAGGTGTACTCCTTCAATCCAATTCCCGAGAAGCTGGCCGCTGAGCACCAAATGCATATCTTAGGTGGCGGTGCCAACCTTTGGACCGAGCGCGTACCCAACAGCGATCGTGCTGACTTCATGCTATTCCCTCGTCTTTTTGCCATCTCCGAATGTTTGTGGAATGGTAAGGCGCGTCCTGCCTTCAGCGAGTTTTTGGAGAAGGTGCGTACCGAGAATACACGCCTAGAGAAGCTAGGTGTTAAGTACGGTCCAGAGGGACGCGATTTTGATACAAAGGCAACGCCTGATATTGCCAACCGTCAGCTTAAGGTAGCCATTAAGTCCGATTTAAAGGACATTGAGTTCCGCTACTCTGTTGACGCTTCGGTGCCAACCACCGCTTCGCCTTTGGTTAAAAATGGCGAGTTTAGCGTAAAGGATAAGGCATCCATTACCATTAGCGCTTTCCGCAATGGTAAAACATTTGGTAGCCCAGTTCTCTACAACTTTAATGCCCACAAGGCTTTTGGTAGCCCAGTGAAGATAAAGAATCCTCTTGGCAGTAGCTACAAGGGCCTTTACAACGACTGTATTACCGATGGGCTAAAAGGTTCTCCAACCGACTTCAGAGATGGATTCTGGCAGGGAACTCCTTTAAACGATTTTGTTGCTGATGTGGAGCTACCTGCTGTTACAGAGGTGCGCTCGCTATCGCTAAATGCTTTTCAGGATGTTGGTTCTTGGATCTTCTTCCCAGTTACCGTTGTTTACGAGGTTTCGGAAGACGGTGTTAAGTACACTCCTGTAGCATCGGCGCAGGTGCCATTAAAGAGCAAGACGCTTAGCACCTACGACTTTAAGGTAACCATCGAACCCGTAAAGGCTAAGTTTATTCGTGTAACAGCGAAGAACATCGGGCTGTGTCCACAGGACCATTCGGGCAAGGGTAATGCTGCCTGGGTATTTGTAGACGAACTTACGGTAGAGTAAATCATAAGATATTGTTAGGTTGTGAAGGGATGCGTAGCTGTACGCATCCCTTTTTTGTGGGTATACTTTCTGCTTGAATGGGTGCTTAAGTCCCACGAGGCATCAACATATACCAACATTTGGGGATTGATGCCTCCTTATTTATAATCTTTCTTTGTTGCGTAAAATCGACACGCCACAATGAAGAAGTTTTTAAGGTATGCTCATCGCTATTTGGGCTATGTAACGGGTGTAATACTTGCCGTTACCTGCCTCACCGGAGCCATTCTCGTTTTTGAGAAGGAGATAACCTCCGCTCTTAACCATCACCTTTATAGAATCGAAAATGTAGCCAACCAGCAGCGGCTGTCGCCCGAGGGTTTACTAACGAAGGTAAGCTCCGTGCTGAATGGAGAGATCGAATCGTTGACGGTTAACGCTGGCGACAACCAGAGCTGGGGCGTAGCGCTAAAGGATAGCGAAAAGATTACCTATATCAACCCTTATACGGGCGCGGTACTTGGCGAGGCTGCTGGCCGTCATCCGTTTTTTATTGGGGTGATGAAGCTGCATCGCTTTCTACTGGCCGACGATGCAGGCCGTATGGTTGTCGGCATATCAACCATCATATTTACGTTAATGCTTATAAGCGGTCTGGTTGTATGGCTTCCGCCATACCTTGGCCGACTACGCAGCTATATTCGTTCCATTAGAAAAAAGGCCTCCTTTGCACGCGGAGGTAACCGCTACCGCAAGCTCTACGATTGGCATGTTCTTCCCGCGCTTGTGGCCCTGCCTTTGCTGCTGCTGATGTCGCTAACGGGGCCAACATGGTCGTTTAAGTGGTACCGAAGCGGAGCTTATGCCGTGCTGGGAGCCGAGGCTCCAGAGCACAAAAAGCCGGAGCGAGATGGGGAGAACGCAAAGCAGCAGCCATCGAGCTATACGTATGTTGGGTTAGACGCTGCCGTTGCCAGCGTAAAGGAGGCAAGCCCCCTGGCGCAGAGCCTAACGGTTAAGCTACCAGCACGCAAAGGGGTGTACTCCATCACCACGCTCGGCAAAAATCCGCTTACGCGTCGTCAAACAGACAGCTTTACCTACAGCATCGAAAAGGCTAAGATTGTAAAGAGTGAGCTGTGGAAGGACAGGCCTCGATCGGCAAAGATGCCCGCGTGGATATACGCTTTTCACACCGGAACTTGGGGTGGCGTCTTCTCGAAGGTACTCTACCTGCTGGCGGTGCTGGTTGGCGCGGCATTGCCTATCTTGGGTTTCATGATGTTTGTAGCCCGTACCCGTCGGCGTTCGTTGAGGCAGTAGCCTTACGGCCGATATACTAGCAATCAGTAATTTCTTAAATAAATACACCGTGGTGTTTTGCCACGGCTAGCCACGCTTTTGTCAAATTTATAACATACTAAATCGATGAGAAGATTAATCTTGGCCATTCTGCTTATGGGATGCGCGCTAGGCTTTAGTGTCGCGGCGCCTGTAGAGCGGCTCTCTGTTAGGGGCACCGTAAAAAGTGCGAAGGGGGATGTCCTTCCGTTTGCCACCATTGTGATTGATGGTAGCAACCTAGGAACCACCTCGGATGAGAATGGAACCTACTCCGTATTTAACCTACGTCCAGGAAAATATACGCTTAAGGTTTCGATGGTGGGATTTGCCACCGTTTCGAGGGTGGTGTTTGTGCAGCCACGAGAGACTACCGAAGCCGACTTTGTGCTCGACGAGCAGGCGCTAGTGCTCGAAGGCGCAGAGGTGTTTGGTGTTCGCAACCGCCAGCCCGAAAAGATGGACGTTATTACGCGTCTCCCTTTAAAGGTAAACGAGCAGCTGCAGAGCATCTCGGTGGTGTCCGATAAGCTTATTGCCGATCAGGGTGCCCTTACCATTGCCGATGTAAGCCGTAACGTTCCCGGAACCTACACCTATGCCACCTACGGAAACACCAAGGAGAGCATCTCCTCGCGCGGCTTTCGTGGTATTCCGGTGCTAAAGAATGGCGTGCGTATCAACTCCGACTTTAGAGGTCAAGGCTTTATTACCGACATGAGCGGGGTGGAGAGCATGCAGGTGATGAAGGGAGCCGCTGCGGTAACGCAGGGGGTGGCTACCGACCTGGGAAGCCCCGGTGGTGTGGTTAACATCGTTACCAAGACACCTAAGTTTGTAAACTCGGGGTTGGTGTCGCTGCGTGCAGGTAGCTGGGGGCAGATTCGCCCTACCTTCGATGTGCAAAGCGTGCTCGACAACCGACAAACCGTAGCCATCCGCTTTAATGGAGCCTACGAGCGTGCCGACAGCTACCGCCCGGTAGTTGGTTTAGAAAAGATGTACCTTAACCCTTCGGTAGAGTGGCGCCCCAACGATAAGACAACCGTAACTTTGGAGCTCGACTACCTAAACGATAGCCGTACCCCCGACGTGGGAACCGTTAACCTCTCGCTTACCGAAAATAAAATATATAAGATACCTAACGACCGCTTCCTAGGCTTTAAGTCGGATAGGCAGCAGACCCACAATACCACTTTTGGGCTTCGTTTCCGTCGCGATATCTCCGATAAGTTCTACGTTCGTGCAGCGCTGTTTGGTTCTGACCTCTCCATCGAGAAGTCGGCCGCCTCGTTGGCCGCATTTACCACTACCGATAAGGCGGGGGCCATCTCCATTCAGAAGCCGCTAAACTTTCGTAAGCGCTCCATTACCCGCGACGACCGTTTTGATAACAACCGCGTTATGCAGCTCGACTTTGTGGGCAAGGATCTTATAACGGGGCCGTTAAAGCATACCCTTCAGCTAGGTTTCGACTACTCCGATTACGATGTTACCACCGTAGCCTACAACGCCAAGCTGGTAGATACCATCGACGTGTATGCCCCAGTTTCGAATAAGCTGCGAGGCGGCAGCAGCTCGCTTACCGAAAAGAGCCGCGTTAACGCCAAGTCGCAGCGCATGGGGGTAATGTTTCAGGATGTGATTTCGTACAGCAGCTGGCTGCGCATGTACTTTGGCGGCCGATACAGCTCGGTACAAACCTTCTCGCCGGGGGCAGCTGTTGCCGATCGTACGAACACCTTTAACCCGTTAGTAGGGGTTATGGTTACGCCCATAAAGAATGTAAGCCTATTTGCCTCGTACACCAACAGCACTGCACCATCGAGCGCTACCGAGGTAGACTCGAAGGGCAACCAGCTGGGAAACTCCAGCATAACCCAGCTCGAGGCGGGTATTAAAACGGAATGGTTCGACAACCGCCTTCGCTTTAATGTTACCCTTTACAAGATAAGTAATAAGGATATGAACCTACAGGCCGCAGAGGTTAATCCAGCTACCGGCTTGGTGGAGTTTACCGGCTACTATGTTAAGGGTGGCAACGACGAACGTAAGGGGGTAGAGGTCGATCTGTCGGGCCGCGTGCTGCCCAACCTCGAAATTGTGGCCGGCTACTCGTATATCGATGCCCGCTACCGCGAGCACACCACCTTTGTACGAAATTCGAGACCCAACAACACCCCTAAGCATACGGCTAACCTGTGGGTTAACTACTATGTGGCTAGCGGCCTACTAAAAGGGCTAAGCGCCGGTGCGGGAGTTTACTACCTCTCCGAGCGTCCTAACAACGACTGGACGGTAACCAGCTGGCACGGTATAGAGCCCGGCGTGGCGCCTTGGTATATGAAGCCCTACACTACCGTAAACGCGCAGCTGGGGTACGCCATTACCAAAAGCTTAGATGTACGCCTTGTTGCTAGTAACCTGCTGAATAAGGAGGGATACAACGCCTACCGTACCGTCTACATAAACCAGATAGATCCTCGTAGCGTTGCCGCTACCGTTTCGTATCGCTTTTAGTGTTTTTTCTTTGTTTTTAGCAGCTACTCGTGGGCGATACCGGGGCATTCCCGGTATCGCCTTTTTTCTACAGGTTGTGGAGTATTTTGACGTTCCAAAGCGGGCCGTTTTTTGAAGAGTTAGCTAACGTTGTTGTTTTTGCAATACTCTTCTCCCGTTTTTGTAAAAGGCGTGCAGCTTTTACGCTTTGCGAAAAGGACGACCTGCTTTTCGCCCCCATTTCCCGCTTTTGGCTGTAAATTGGCTCACTATCTGTATCCTTTTGTTTTACTTTAGAGTATTGCTTCTACGAAAAATAGATACTAATACCTATGTTTTGAAGCATTAAAACAATTTATATTTGTCTTGCTGCTCGATATAAGCTGTTGAAATCGAGCGTATGTTATAAAAATCTTTGGAATATTGGTGTATTTAACAAAACTTTCGTTAAGTTTAAGCAACGGAAAGATGTAAGTCTGTGAGAAAAACTGTTAATTTGTGAGGTGGATATGGGAGTAGGATGGTGAGGAAGATAAAGCAGAAGATAACCACGAAAAAGCCAAAGATTTTAATCGCACCCTTATTTCCCCTACCGTATTTTTAGAAAATCGCCACAGCCACGCAAACTTTGCTGCAGGGGCGATGCTGTTTTTTTAATGTAATGGCCATTCCAACGACTGGTGACGAAGGGATATGTGAGGGAATGGGCCTAAAATGTAAAAACCACGACAAGGATTTGGGAACACAAACGACAATTCATAATAACGTTTTAACACTCTTTCGTATGAAGAAAACTAGAGTTTTAGGGGTAGCCCTAACCCTCGCTGCTACAATGGCTGTTGGTGGTGCAATGGGGCAAGCAAATACAACAACGGCAGGTTATGTAAAGACAGGGGCTACAGATGCTGCTGATGCAACTAACCAAAGAAGTTATATCACTAAAGGGAAAAAGTTAGGTTTTTTTGTTGAACCAGATATGGCATTTCACCCAAACTGGACTGCTGCTGGTACTTGGAAATTGACTCCTGATTTTTCATGGATTTGGTCTGTTTATGCTGCAGATGGAACAACTCCAAGTTCGAATATCAAGTTTGGTGCTGCTGTTGCTGGTGCTCCTAGTTATACAGGAACAGCCGCTAAGCCTGCAATTGCAAATGACCCTGCAAACTTTGTGGAAATGACTGCAGTTAATTCTGGTGTTTACACTATTAAGGTTGCTGAAAAAGCTGCTGCAGCTTTCGGATCATGTACGGGGGCTGCCAAAACTTTTAGTTTAGTTGTGATGGACGAACCTGAAATTTCTATAGATGCAGATGTTGCTCCTGCAGTAGCAACTCCTACAACTGGAGGAACTAATAATAGAACTCTACTTGCAGATGGATGTGGTGATCTAACAAATTGGAATGTGAATTTTTCAATTAAAGCGGCTGATTATTTTAATGCACAGATTAAGTTAGAAGAAATATCTGTGAAAATAGATGCAGCAGGTGTTCCTACTGAAGCAGCAACACCTCGTAATACCTATACTTACGATTTCAGAAATCAGGCTGTAACAGCAACTTCTGCAGTTGCAACATTGAGCGGGACAGCACCTTCTGTAACTGGATGGAATGCAGATTGGAACGTAAAGGCTGATGCTGCGTTTAGCTATCTGACAACAGATGCTAATAGAAATATAACATTGAAGCATCAGCGTGATTTTAAAGTGTATGTTGATGGAGCAGATGCTACAAAAAGTGATATTGTGACCCTATTTAGATATACTGTATTGGGTGTAAATGACTTTGTTTCTAGAAAAAGCGACTTAGTTGCAAATAATACAACTTTAGGAGCTCTATATGGTGCTTCAACTGTTGGAACACCTAAGATTATTGATATCTACGTTAAGCGTGCTCCAAAAACTGGTCCAGTTTACCACATCAACAACAACATTGCGAAGTAATTTTTGCTAGCAATTTAACCGCACTAGAACCGTTAATACGATTTAATGCTTAAACGACTCCACATACTATTTGTGGTAGCCACAATATTTACCTCGGTGGCATACGGTCAAACCTCCATAACGGATTTACCGTATGCCTGCCAGGGTAGTATAGAGAGCTACTGGGTTAAGGGCAACAATGGCGTTTCGAACTTTACGTGGCGCGTTACTGATCCTAAAGGTAACGAGGTGCCTGCAAGTGCCATTCAGTTTCTCAATGCCGGTGGCGACACTGTAAAGATTAACTGGAACTTTCCGGGAATGGTTGGAGGGGTTTACACCTTCCATATTGTAGAGAAGAGCGGAATGTGTACCGGCGAGGAGTATACCCAGGATATTCAGGTAAATACCCCCGTGCTATACGTACCAATCTCCTCCTTTGTAAATGTAAAAGATAACCTTATCGATCTCTGCTCTAACGGTAAGTTCGAGCTCGAGGTAGAGCATAAGGATAGCAAGCGTAAGTTTATAAACGAGCTTAGCAAGTGGTCCGATCTCTCATCGGCATTCTCCGTTAAGCGAATCGTTTCCGAGGCCGGAACCTATACGGTGAAGGTTGTCGACGATTTGGCAAGCTGTTCGTTCGATACCGCAAAGGTGGTACTGCACGAATTGCCTAAAGTTAGTTTAGGCGACGATATTAGCATCTGCAATTCGCTAGGTGCTACCATACAATCAACCGTCGACCATGGTAGCTACTATTCATGGTTTGTAGACGGGGCTCAATCTTCTGCAACTGGCTCTAGCTTTACCATCGAAAAGCCAGGTGTTGTATCTCTTACCGTAAAAGACGACTACGGTTGCGAGGGTTCCGATGCTGTTACGGTCTCAGGATGTGACCCTAGGAATATCCGAATCCCTGCCGCCTTTACCCCTAACGATGATGGGGTGAATGATGAGTGGTATATCCCCGGAATAGAGTACGACTGGGTGCTAACCAAGGTGGGAAGCAACAACGTACCCCTTCCTAAGGAAGGAAAGATGAAGGTTGACAACCTTAAGATAGAGATTTTTACCCGTTGGGGTAAGCGTGTTTACAGCCTAAAGTCTGATAGAAAGGCTTGGGATGGAAAGGACGAGTCGGGTAGCCCGCTACCAGTCGATTCGTACCACTACCTGATACGTTTCGAGGTTAACGGCGAGAAGATTCAGCTTCGAGGCCCAGTTACCATTCTACTTTAGCAATAACCACAACCGCTGATGAAATTAAATAGAACATATAGGCTCATTTTACTACTTGGATTTCTTGCCATGCTGGCACCCGCTAGGGTAATGGCGCAGCAGGAGCCGCTTATTGGGCAGTATATGTTCAACCCATACCTTATAAACCCCGCCTTTGCGGGCTACGAGGGAGGTACCTTCCTTGCATTTACCGCCTCTAACCAGTGGGCGGGCTACTCTAAGGGACCGCAAACCTACACCGCCTCGGCCCAAACGCGTATCGACATGAACTTCCTCCGCCAATTTGGGGGTAAGTACCGCTACAAGCGCACCTCCGGTAAAACGGGGCTTGGTGTGATGCTTTTTAGCGACTGGAACGGTAACGTATCGCGTAACGGATTTCAGGGAACCTACGCCTACCATACCGAGTTAAGGGGTAACGACCTGCTTTCGATGGGCGTTTCGTTGAGCATCTTCCAGTTTAGGGCTAGCGTTACCAACGAGGATCTTCCTAATCCCGACGGCTCGGATGTGACCCTCCAAAAGACGCCCTCGCAGATGTCGCCCGAGGCCAACGTGGGTATCACCTACACCAAGGAGAACTTTTATGTGGGGCTATCGGCAAATAACCTCTTCCAAACCAAGATTCGCTTTGCCGTAACCGACAACAATGCCCACCCCGAGTTCCTACGCCACTACTACGTGCTAGGGGGATATAAGTTTAAGGCTAACTACGCTGTCGATGTTGAGCCATCTATTCTATTTACAGCTACCGAGCGCGGCACGTTTAATGCCGATATCAACATAAAGGGATACTACAAAAAGGACTACTGGGCGGGTATCTCGTACCGCTCATCGGGATCGGCCCTGTTTTTGGTGGGAGGTAGCTACATGCAGTTTAAGTTTGGATACGGCTTTAACTTCGGTTTTGGCGATGTATCAGCCCTCTCCAAAATTGGTTCGCACGAGCTGATGGTGGGTTACTCTATTGGCGATAGAACTAAGCGCTACCGCTGGATGCGCCGCTACTAGCACGCCGTGGCGCTCTGCGCTATATCCTCCTCCTTACTACTCCGACAAAAGATTCTGGCGAGCTGCTGATGGCCTTCCCAATTTGGCATTTGGCGGTTGGTATAATGCGTAGGGGCGTTTCTTATTCGCCGAAATCTTACTACTTTTGTCTGTTGCGTTGGCTACCAGCGGTAGGCGGCGCTACCAATAAAACCTATAGGATGAAGAATTACATACTTGCCATAGCAATTGCCCTAGTGGTGGGCGCCTGCTCCAACAGCAGCAACGTTATTTCGGAGAAAAAGATGGTTTCGGTACTGGCCGACATCTACCTAACTGATGGTACCGTGGATACCTACCGCTATGGAATGAATAAATACCAGAATATTGACTCTCTGTACCTCTACAAAACGGCCTTCGAGCGCAACGGCGTTACCCGCGAGGAGTTTGTAGCCAGCTTTCAGTACTACGCTCGTTCTCCTAAGGTTATGGATAAGATTTACACCGAGGTGGTAAACAAGCTCTCGGCGCTGCAGCAGGAGACAATGGCCATTTCCGAAAAGGAGCACAAGAAGAAGCAGGGGGCAAAGCATCCTAGTAAGAAGGATTTGGATGTGAGCAAAAAGCAGCTTACCCAACCCCAGCAGTAGCTTGAAGCGTACCTTTCTGGCAATCGCCATTCCTTTTACCCCGGCGCTACAGGCCGTATGGGGCGAGTTGCAGGAGGCGTTTGCCGCCATTCCTACCCGCTGGGTTTCGCCCAGCACCCTTCACGTAACGCTTGCCTTTATTGGCCCTACAACACCCGCAATGGAGGCCAGCATCTGCACCCTTGGTACAGCGGTGGCAGCCCATCACGTACCATTTCGGATGGTGGTGCAGGGCGTTGGCACCTTTGGCAAACCGAACCCTAAGGTCTTATGGCTGGGGGTAGGTTCGGGCGCCGATCCCTTAACCCGTTTAGCTTCCGATATCTGCCGTGCCCTTACCGATGTGGGGATCGCACTCTCTGCCCAGAATTACACCCCGCATGTTACCTTAGCCCGCTTTCGGGGCGCGGTACCTCCCGAAGCACCCGCCCGCGCTGTGACAGCTTTTGGCTCGCTGCGCCTGCTACCCACCGAGGTGAGCGAGGTGGTTCTCTACGAAAGTATCTTGGAGGATGGCCGTCCGCCGCTTTACCGCCCCATTGCCACCTTTCCGCTAGGCTAGCCGCTCTGGCTCCTTTTTGGCCTATACAGCGCTTATAAAGGCCTTTACCCTTTTACCTATGGCTTATTACTTATCGGTTTTGCGTTATTTCCGATCAGTTATGGCTTATAACCGATCAGTTTTACGTTATTTCCGATCAGTTATGGCTCATTTCCGATCGGTTTTGCGTTATTTCCGATCGGTTATGGCTTATTTCCGATCGGTTTTGCGTTATTTCCGATCGGTTTTAAGGCATTTCCGATTAGTTATGGCGCATTTCCGATCGGTTTTGAGGGGCGTATTCACGGAACTGTGTCTACCCTATTTTTTCTCGGAAGCCGGAATCGTGAATGCCTTTATAAATCGATTGGGTAGCCTATGTGTTTTGGAGGGTAGGGGGTAAAGCAAAAAGGGAGCAATCCGAAGACTACTCCCTTTCGTATTATCAAATTCAGCTTACTGGAATGCAACCACTCCTAGGTCAAAGATATCTCCAACTTTTACATTTACGTTCTGCACACTTTTAGGCGCATACTTGTAGGCAGGAGCTACCTGTACGGTATATCCACCCTCTGCAAGCCCACCAATTAGGAAGCTACCCGATTTTACAATGGAGGTAGCAACGGTATCGTTTTTTTGGCTAACGGTGTTCATCTTAAGTAGGTAAACGGTGGCCGATAGGGTGTCGGGAGTCACCTTCCCTGCTACAGCGCCGCTAACGGCCTTTTCGTACGTTCTTAGGCAGGGCTTTAACGAGTATTTGCCGTTACCCTCTTTTACAACCGACTTAGCAGCATCAAAATCAACGGTTAGCACGTAGGTAATCCCAGCCTTTAGCTCGGCGTGGAGGTTAAGCTTAAGGCCCGACTCTGAGCCGCTTGGTACCTTCATGCTAATGGTTTCGCCACTCTTAGTAACTACGCTATTATTTTCACCTAGCTTCAGCCTGATTTGGCTAATCTTTCCTGCCGAAATCTCGGCACCCGCTAGCAGCGTATCTACGCCATTTCTAAAGTCGAGAAGGTTGTAAACGCCAGTTCGAGATAGCGGAAGAACCTTCCAGTCGCCATCGTTTCCGCTTACGTTGTACTCTACTCCTTGTATATCAACCAGCACCTTTGCATAGTCGGCTGGCGCATCGGTTAGGCGAACCTCAAATCGGCTGGTGGTTGCGTTATCATTCGAGCATGACGAAAATCCTCCTAATGCAATCCCCCCAGCAATCAAACCTAAAATCAAATTCTTTCTCATAATGCTGTAATGTTTAATTTATCGTATATGGTACAACTGAGATTAACGTCACCCTACCTGTTTGTGGGATTATTTTTGATGGTGGTTAGATTGGGGGAGCGATGCGTTGCATGCGTCTCCCTTTCTTCTGTAGGATCTGTTTCTGCTTTAGGCCGTTTAATGCGAGGTATTCCTAATAAAGGAGACGCGAGCATCGCGTCTCTACAAGTTTGATTATGCGTGGCTTGTAGAGACGCATTGCATGCGTCTCCCTTTTTTCGGCAGGATCTGTTTCTGCTTTAGGCCGTTTAATGCGAGGTATTCCCAATAAAGGAGACGCGAGCATCGCGTCTCTACATGCTTGATTATACGTTGCCACGCCTGCATCTACTGCTGCTGCTATCTTGTTAGTGGCTGCTTTTCCGTGTTATACAGAAATTCTTTTATCTGAATGTCTGTTTGATTTTCCTTTAGAAGCTCCTCGCGTACCTGCTGGTAGTAGGCAAGGGCGTTGGTTCTATCTCCTTTAAGGTCGTAGCAGAAGCCAATGGTGCGGAGGCTGTAGTAGTTGGGAAACTCTTTGGTTTTGGCGTCAGATGCAAGATCCTTCTTACAGTATTTGATAGCCTCGTCGTAGTTCCCGTTAAGGAAATGGTACCAACCCCATTCGTAGGGAAGCCTAGAACAGGTGGGGAGATCTTTACTCCACTTATCCAGCGTAATCTTTACTAGTGGGAGATTGGCGAGGTTGATAATCTTGAAGTTGAAGTCCATGTTCATTCCATGCACAAGGGGAAGAAGGGCGTAGAAGTAGTACTGTTCAATTTTTGTGGAATCTACGTTGGTATAGTATAGCTTGGGTGACTCCTTTTCGAGAAGGTTGGCAAAATCGAACTTGGGGAGTTGCCCTAGCTGGTTTAGCTGAACCACCTCGCAATGCTCCTCGTTGGCAAAGGCATCGTCTACAAAGCTCTTATGCTCGCCCCCGGTAAGTACTACCACCCGCTTGGCCTTATACTTGGCAATGCTTGCTTTAATGTTGTTGCACATCTTAGCGTTTCGCGTAACGGCATGCAGGTTAAAGGGGCTATCGCCAAACACGGAAATTGATATCCGGTAGTTTTCGCGGTTAACGTTGTTATACTCCTGCCCATTCCAGAAGTTGATGTCGAGCTCCTTGTTTTGGTAGGGGTTGCCATACTTGCTGCTAAAGTTCTTCAGCAGCTCGCTGTTTTGTTCGAGCGAGTCGGCCTTTTTGATAAGAAGCTGGTAGGCTTCAAGCTTACCTAGCGAGTCTCGTTCAGCGCGGTCGTCGTTTTTATCGTCCCACCAGTCTATGGGCGCAACGGCTATCTTATTGATGTCGCCGTAGGCAGTTGCCAGCATCATCTCGCGGAGGTAGGGCTCGGTTCTAAACTCTTGAGGGCGTATTTCCACGCAAATAAGGTCGGGCTTAAAGGCGGCAACGGCAGCCATCATGTCGGCGAACGAATACTTGGAGGTGCTATGACCATTGTGTATGGTTCCAAGTGTAAGCACCTTAGTTTTGGCGCTTTTGCCACAAAAGGCGGTAAATCCTATCGCCACTAGTAGCGATAGCAGAAGAATCTTTTTCATTGTTGATAATATTTACTGGTTATAGTTTAGTATATGCTAGACGATGAAATTGGAAAAATATTACACGCTAGCGAGTTTTTTTTCTTTTGGTCGTTGCTTTCGTGCTGCTACGCTTTGTTTGGTGTATTGCGGAAATTTAGGTTTTGCTTTTTTAAGGTTTATCGGCTGGGTTAAAAAGAAGAACCCCCAACCAACATGATAGTCGGCTAGGGGTGCTGCGTTTAGTCAAAATATCGTTTTCGGGGGTAATGCTACCTCCTTCATGCTTAGTCGATAAAGGTTTTGATACGCTCGCTCTTGATGTCGGCAGGATCGTTGCTTTCGTGAAGGTAGATTAGGCCATCCCAAGCACGCTTCGATTTTGCGCCCATCCAGTTGTCAAAAGCCTTGTGGTAGTCGATCTGCTCCATGTCGCAGCCGTTTTGTATACCTTCAAGAATACCGGTAACGATAAGCTCCTTGGTATCTTGCGATGGGTTTTGGAATGCTTGCTCAATTCTGTCGAAAAGCTCGTATAGCAGTCCGGTATCGTCGCTGCGGTACTTTTCGATGATATAGTCTACCACGGTGATAATGTCTACAAGGTCTTGGCGATTCTCTGCGTAAGAGCCTTCGTACTCCTCTTCAATCGTGTTTTCCCAGTAAGCTTTAAGCTCAGAATTGGCGTTTACAATGAGGTTAATAGCCTCATCAACGGTGGTCTTCCCCTCTTCGTTCACTTCCTCTAAAAACTCGCGTTCTTGTTCTTGCATGGTAGTTTTTCGCTTTATATTTTGCTCAAAAATACTAAAACATTGTAGAAAATTTGGCGACCGAAAGGAGGCTAATTTGCTAAAGTTTCATATAGAAAATGGTTGGGCTTAGCTGCTAACTAGTTACTCGGGGCAAAAATAGTCCCCTTTCTGCATTATTTTTTGGGCTTGCCGAAAACTCAGTCCAAAGATTCTGGCAATAATTCTGGCTCTTTGCGTTTCTTTTTTGTTAGGAGTGTGGGGCTTGCTCCATCTCTCGATTTTTAGGGAAGTATTAGCAGTAAAACGACTCGAGATGAAAGCCATTAATAGTTTTCAGGTAAGATTCTGGGTGCTTTTTTTGTTGGCAATACCAGCTCTGTCTCATGCTCAGTATGCCGATAGGTATGAACGGGTGGTATTTGATACCACTAAAAAGGAGGTTCGCTACGCGCCTCTTTCCGATCCTTTTCGTAATGAACCGTTGGAAAATAGCTTTCAGCGAATTACCACCAGCCGGGCATTTCAGATATCCTACATTCCTATCGGGCTATTTACTTTTTCGGCCTTAGCCTCTAAAAGCGACGACTACGTGCACTCGGCTCGTAACTATAACGTTCCTAACTTTAGCTACCGATACGACGATTATCTGCAGTATGCACCGGGTGTTTTAACCTACGGATTAAAGGCCTTAGGCGTTGACGGGCGTAGCTCGTGGGGGCGATTGGCTACGTCTACCGCTTTTTCGAGCGTTGTTATGGGAATTACTGTAAACACCCTAAAAGGAAGCGTGAGTAAAAGGCGCCCCGATGGTTCCGCCAACAACTCCTTCCCTTCGGGGCATACCACCATGGCCTTTATGATGGCCACTTGGCTGCATAAGGAGTATGGCGTTACCCGTAGTCCTTTATATAGCATCTTTGGATATGCCACTGCAACATCAATTGCGATGGGGAGGGTTATGAACAACAAGCACTGGCTTTCGGATGTGGTTGCGGGTGCCGGATTGGGCATTTTGTCTACGAATCTGGGTTACTATTTTGGAGATTTGATTTATCGGGATAAAGGAATATCGAGTAGGGCTATTAACCAAGCTTTACCGCCCACCGATTTCAGGCCTAGCTTTTGGAATATCAGCTCGGGCTACTCCATCCTGAATAGCCTTATAGAGCTGGATAAGGGAACGAACATAACGCTAAATCCCGGTTTTTGCGTAAGCACCGAAGGCGCATGGTTTTTAAATTCTTACGTAGGCTTGGGCGCAAAATTTTCTGTAAATACCAGCACGTTGAGTCTCAACCAGTCTTCTTTTTTAGAGAATCAGCCACTTTTTAAGGATCAGGTAGACTACATTCAACCTGGTAGCATGTCGGTGGTGCACTTTTTTGTGGGTCCCTATTTCTCTTATCCTATATCCCGTAGGTTTTATTTAAATACTAAGCTTATTGGAGGGTATGCATCCTCTTCGGCTTCGGAGATTGTTTTTGTAAAGAAGATAGCCGATGCAGCAGGTAATCCCGAAAAGGTGGTTGGCTACAAATCTAAAAAGGACAGCCATTGGGGTTTTGAGACAGGTGTTGCAGCGGTGACGATGGTTTCTCGTAGTATGGGACTTCGTTTTTTTGCAGATTATTCGGTAAGCGTTGCTCGTCCTCGTTACGCTCAAATACTAGATATTAATGCGGGTATTCCATCTTACTCTCCGTTTAAAGATAGCCACGATGCTACTCAGAACTTGGTAGTGGGAATTGGGATTAACGCTTTCTTTGATTAGCATACTAAAAGAAATAGAGCGAGCCAGCGGCTCGCTCTTGCTTATGCTAGAAGTCGAACTCCATTTTAAGCTTATATGCCAGCGTTTTATCTATTGGCTTGTCCACGGCATCGCCGTAGGCGGCAAACACGCCCGCGCCAAATCCAAGATAGAAAACGTTGAATACCTTTTGGCGTAGCACGTTTCCAATAATAATCCCCGACTCAAAGTAGCCTTTCCGCATATCCTTTACATCGAGCATGTCGAAATCTTTGAGGCTAGCGAGCTCAGACCAACCTGCTGCCTGAAAGAGGGAGACGGTTGGCTTGAATTTCTTGGAGTTGTAAAGGAGCGAGCTTAGATCGTAGTAAAGGAATAGGTTGGCGTATCTATCGGAGGCATACTCGAAAGGTTTGGCGCAGTTAAATGAGTTGGAAACAAGAAACGGGAAGTAGCCCGTGTTGGTTCCGTTAGCCCCAAAGAGAAGGGAGTAGGGGGTATCTCCTTTAAGGGCACCTCCCAGCGCAGTGATTCGAAGGATACCTGCTTTCCTTATTTTAAATGCCTTGAACACTCCACCTTCGACGCTTAGGTAGCTGTAATCGCCAGCAAGCGTCTTTATCCCCTTTCTGATGTTAAGCCCCACAACGGGATAGTCTTGGGTGTCGAAGAAGGAGAGGTTAAAAAAGCGGGTTTCCTTTTCTTTTAATCCCAACCGGAGGTTTAGGCTGATCTCTGCGTTGTTACTCCAATGCTCTTGCTGCTGCACGCCTTTATAGAGGTAGCTGTACATTGGCGCAAAGTGTTGGTATGTAGCGGCCACCTTGTAGTCGATGTCCCAAGTGCGCGAGCTTACACCTATTTTGTGCTCCTCTACCTTATCGGCCCTATTAAGCAAAAAGCGATTTATAAAGCTGCTTCTTCGGTCGTCTACAAGGAAGATGGAGGTGGGCATCTCTAGGTCTTTTTTGTAGGCGTAGGTAAAGGAGGTTATGTGATCTTTGTGCGGATAGAGGGCTAGGTAGCCTCCGTACTTCCACTCCGCATCTTTTGTTCCATAGGCAAAGTAACCCCCTACTTTGAAGTAGTTGCTAATGGTTCTGTTGGTTTCGAGTCCTAAGCCCAACCGATGTTTTTCGTACTCGTTGGTGCTGTATAGCGATTTGATTGGCATGCATAGCGGACCAATAGGTAGCAGCCCCTGTCCAAAATATTCTATCCACGATTGTATGTTATCTAGGTTGCGCTTCTGGGCAATAACCTTATCCATGCGGAGGTAGGTAGAGGAGTCTTTGCGAGTAAGCGGGGTAGGCCTGTGCTCTTCGATGGTTTTGTAGGCTTTATCGGCGCTATCGGCAAGGGTGATGGTACTTTTCGTAACTTTTGATGGTGTGCGGGCTATGCTTACATCGTATACGCTTCCTATTCCCTCGTAGTAGGTATCCCCGTAGTTGGGCGGATAGTTTTTCAGCTCGTAGCGGTAGCGGTATTCGTCGGGGAACCATTTTCCTTTTTTGATGCTGTAGTGCTGCTCTATTTTTACATTTACTCCTGAGTTTATAGCGCGCTCTGCAACTACGTTCTGTATAGCCCATCCTTGGGTGCTAATGTGGATAAAACCTTTGAAACCTTCGAAGTTGGTGTTTCGTCGCGGGGTAAATTCAATGACGAAGGTGCTATCTTTTCCGGTAATGATGGTGTCTTTGATTTGGAAGAAGTAGTTCTTAGTACTATTAGCACTTATCGGGTTAAGCAGCTGCTTGTTGAATAGAGGGATGTAGGTGTTGTAAAAATGGAAGGGTTGGAAGATGGAGTTGGTGAGGGCAAAAAGAGGGTGCTTAAAGCCACTTACCCTGTTTGCAATAACCGTTTCCTTCGACTTGTCTTTGTAGCTGTAGCTTTTATCTACCACCGATTCGGTAATCATGAGGTTGGTTGTATCCATCAAAGATTTTAGGCGGACAGCATTTTTATTCTTTAGAAAGGGATCAATCCCAATGGTTGTCTTATTGTATATTCTGCAGGTGTAAGATGGATTTTCGTCTGGATTATTAAGCGGTATGTTGGCTATGGCGTTGCGAATAATTCGGTGAGCGGGATTTTCGGTTGGGTAAACGGTTACTTCGTTTATGGAGAAGGTTGATGGTGTTAGGAGTATCTCGTTGTTGGCAGCGTCGCGTCTAAGTGTCGAAATCGGGACAACTTTGGTCTCATACCCCATGTAGCTTACTATTAGCTGTTGGTCTTTTTCGGAAACGGAGAGGACGAACTGTCCGTTAAGCCGAGTTGTTGTACCTTTCGTATTTTGCTTATCAATAACGATGGTAGCAAAGGGGAGTGGCTTGCTGTTGCTACCATCTTTAACAACGCCTTCTAATCTGTTTTGAGAAAAGGAGAGAAGAGAAATACATAGTAGAACGGAGAGGGTTATGAGAAATTTCATTTGTATATTTTTACTATTATGAGCTGTAAAAATATACATTTTACAAACATGTGAAATATGGATGCTGTTTTTTATAGCCAATAGTTGTTACTGGCGGTTTTACCGCTTAAAAGCAGTTTCTACTTGTTTTATAAATTGTTGCTCGGAGGCTAAAGGTTAGTAGATGATATTGATACCAGCATCCACTTTCCCTTAATTCTTTTGAAGGTGCAAATGTTTTGGAAGCCGCTGTTGGGGATAAAAACTGTCTGGGTTACGGTTTCCTTTCCAACCGTTAGCTTCTTTTGGTACCTCTCCCCGTTAATAATGGTGTCTTTGGGGATGGTGTAGATTACGTTCCACCTTTCGGCGGGGATCTGAATGCTGCTAATGCCGCTTGGTGTCTCATCCTTTTGTGCAAGAGGAAACTTCACCCGGCTTCGTTGGAAGTTGCTGTCACTATAAAAACGCTTATAAAAGAGATTAAAATCTTCCTTATAATCCTTTTTCAGGGGCGTACAGCCAATTCCAACTACCAAAATAAGGAGTAGAGCCTTAACCTTTCCCATGATGTTGACTTTTATCATAACTTCATCCTTCAATTTACGAATAAGATGCGACAAATGCCAACCGAGAAAGGTTATATCTCCATGCGATTATTTTACTAAGAACTGGAGCATGTCCGTAACAATGGGGCGTAAACCGCTAAAGAAAAACTCTACGGCAATTACCATCACAATTAATCCCATAAGTCGCATCATCACGTTGTTGCCCGTTTCTCCTAGCACCTTTACGATTTTTGAAGAGCTGTATAGAATGATGTAGGTGAGGAGCATTACCACAGTTAGCGTAAGTATAAGTACCAGCTTGTGGCTAATGCTATGGGCATCTTCCATAAGAACGATGGCATTTGTTATGGCGCCTGGTCCGCAAATCATGGGTATGGCAAGCGGTGTAATTGCTATGTTGTTGACATACGATTTCACCTCCGAGTCTTTTATTTTGGTGCTGGTAAGGCGGGCGTTTAGCATGTCTAGTCCCATCATGAAGAATATAACGCCGCCCACAATCCGGAAGCTGTTGACAGAAATACCGAAGAACTTAAAAAGTAGCTGTCCGGAGAAGGCGAAAGCAAGAATGGTGATCATTGCCGCTACGGTTGCCTTTTTTGCCGTACGCGTTCTATCTACATCGCTAAGGGTCGATGTCATGGTCATGAAGATGGTCATTATCCCTAGCGGATTTATCAGTGTAAAAAAGGAGGTGAAGCACAGAAGCCCAAATCCAAGAAGTTCGCCAATCATTTAATTCGAATTAGTAGTGTTTATTATGCAAAATAGTGACAATATTTTGGGCTTGGTGAAAGAAATGCATTCTCTTTAAATAAGATTAAGCTCTATTTAAATGAATAATAGGTGATGTCGTTGTAATTTTGACCCGTTAAATGAAATGGTCAAATAGTTAGTAGCGTAATATGGTTCTTGTAACGCATCAAGGCGATAACTCAGATAGGTTGAATGCCATACTAGAAGCGGCGCAGCGGCGCTTTGGCATGTACGGATACGATAAGGTTACGGTTAGTGAAATTGCGGCCGACTTAAGTCTTTCAAAAGCTTCGATATACTACTATTTTCAGGATAAGCCGCAGCTTTTTGCCGCTGTGGTAGAGAAGGAGCATTTCCAGTTTGTGGAGTTGGTAAATGAGCAAATCGATCTTTTGGAGGATCCCCGAGATATGCTGTCGGTCTATTTGGATGTAAACGTGGAGCACTTTAGAAAGATGCTAAACCTTACTCGGCTAAAGCATTCCGACTATACCAACAAGCAGATGTATATCGATATTGTATCCCGATTCCGGCAACGGGAGGCAGAGATTATTCGTCGAATCCTTCAGAAGGGAGTTGATTCTGGCTTTTTCCGGATAGATGATCCAGAAAAGGTTGCTCATCTATTTTTGGATCTGCTAAAAGGGTTGCGGAAAATAAGCATCGGGTATAGGGATATCATTTATTTGGATGATGAAGAATTTCAGGGACTTGTTGTGAAACTGAAGCTTTTTGTCTCCATTTTTATAAAAGGAATAAGTGTGTAACACCACATATTAAAAGAGAGTTGCAATTTTATAAAGTAGCTAGTTAATTAATAAAAGAGGTAGATGGAAAAGGAAAGTAAGAAAAGCAAGAAAGTTTATATTCCTCTAATTGTCATTATTGCTGCAGTAATTGGGGCAGCGGTATATTACTATGTAGAATATTCAAAGTACATCTCTACTGATGACGCTAAGGTTGATTCTGATAATGTCTCGGTAAGTTCGAAAATTTTAGGTCGAATATCGACTTTATATGTTGATGAGCAAGATTCCGTTCATAAAGGGCAGCTAATCGCAGAACTTGATAGTGCAGATCTGGTATCACAAAAAATGCAGGCACAAGCGTTGGTTGGGCAGGCAGATGCTAATCAGGTGCAATCCGTTGCTAAGCTTAGGTATGACGAAGAAAATCTAAAAGTTTTAGAGGTTAACCTAGGGAAGGCTAAGGAAGATTATGGTAGGGCAAAGGAGCAAATCGCTGCAGATGTAATCACAAAGGAGCAGTTTGATCATGTCAAGAAGGCTTTCGAAACAGCATCGGCTCAGCTTAATGCTGCTAAAACACAGCTTGAAGTTTCCAAGGCTCAAATAGGAAGTGCAGGGGCAGCCGTTGCTAACGCTCATGCTCAGGTCGGAGTTCTTTCTGCTCAGCTGCGAAATACAAAGCTTTATGCGCCGATGGATGGCGTAATTGCAAAGCGCTGGTTACTTGCAGGTGATGTGGCGCAGCCAAGCCAGTCGATATTTACCGTAACCAATACCAATAAGTTGTGGGTTACGATGTTTATTGAGGAGACAAAACTTGCAGATGTGTATATTGGGCAACCTGCTATTTACAGCATTGATGCTTTTGAAGGTGTTCGGTTTACAGGTAAGGTGTATGCTATTAGCTCAAATACGGCGTCTCAGTTTTCTTTGATTCCTGCAAATAATGCTTCGGGAAACTTTACCAAGGTAACACAGCGTGTTGCTGTGAAGATATCTATAGATGGAACGGCAGATGGCTCTCCATTAACTAATTACCGTGTATTATCTGGGATGTCTGCTGTTGTTAAGCTAATTAAAAGGTAGATATGCGAAGGAAAATAACACCTTCTCATCGATTTAGACAGCTCATACGGAAGCGCCATCATGGTTATCATCCTCAGCATAACTCCTATAAGTGGTGGGTGCTGGCAAATGTAATGATTGGAACATTTATGGCAGTGCTCGATGCGACTATCGTCAATGTGGGGCTGCCTAAAATTATGGCATCGTTTGGTGTTGGTCTTGATAAAATCGAATGGGTTATAACCGCTTATATGCTTGCTATGGCCGTAATGCTGCCAACCGCTGGTTGGTTGGCTGATAGGTTTGGTTATAAGAGGCTTTACTTCTTGGGTTTACTTCTTTTTACATTTGGTTCATTCCTATGCGGGATGTCGGGTAATGAGAATATGCTTATTATTTCACGGATCATACAAGGGTTAGGGGCAGGTGCTATTCAACCTGTTGGTATGGCTATTGTAACAAGGGAATTTCCTCCGAAGCAACGAGGGGTTGCCCTTGGTTTTTGGGCTATTTCTGCAGCTGCATCAGTTTCGTTTGGTCCGCTGATCGGTGGCTATCTTGTTGATAAATTTAGCTGGCCTTTGATTTTTGATGTCAATGTACCAGTGGGGATTATTGGCTTATTGGCTACGCTCGTTATTCAGCGCGAGTATATTAACCGGAAGGTGAAAGGTTTCGATTTCTGGGGTTTTATAACCATTAGTATATTTCTTCCAGTGATTCTTTATGCCTTAACAGAGGGAAATGCTGCAACCAATTCGGCGGGGTGGCATGCTCCTTACATAATGGTTTGCTTTGCAATTGCAGCAGTAGCCTTTGTCGGTTTTATAACGGCTGAATTAACGGTTAAACATCCTTTGATAGATTTGAAACTACTGGCTAATCATAACTTTGGATTGGCTAATCTGGTCGTTTTTATTTTTAGCCTAGGTATGTTTGGGAGCACTTTTTTGATGCCAATATACCTTCAAAATGCATTAGGATATACTGCAATTCAATCTGGTGCAGTCTTTTTGCCTGTTGGAATTATTCAAGGTTTTATTTCGCCTATAGCAGGAATTGCCAGCGATAAAATAAATCCTAAGATACCTATAGCTCTAGGTTTAATGCTTTTGGCTACCTCGTTCTTTCTCAATTCGAAGCTTTCGTTTCTTACAGAACGCGATTTTATAATGCTAAGCTTATATCTGAGAGGGTTAGGAATGGGGATGCTGTTTACTCCGCTTAGTGCAATTTCCTTGTCAGAAATTCCGAGAGATAAGATGGGACAAGCTTCTGGTATTTCTAATGTCGTAAGGCAGCTGGCTGGGAGTTTTGGTGTTGCAATTTTGGCCACCATGCTTACAACTCGGGTGAACTATCATACCGAAATGTATTCTCAGAGTGTTAATTCTCAGTCTGAAATTTATAAAGAGGTGGCTAGGAACTCATCAACATACATTCGTACTAATGCGGGATATTCTCCAGCAAATGCTCAGCTGCTAGGTCGATCTGTAATTTCTCAGCATCTGTCTAAAGAGGCTTATATACAAGGAGTAGATGACGATTTTCTTTTAGCAGGGGTTTTTACATTATTGGGAGGCATTCCGCTTTTTTGGCTTCACACAAAAAAGAGTAAAACAAAACAAGAAAAGGGAGTTCATTATGAATAGAAAAGTGCTATTGATATCTGTGATGGTGTGCTTTATTTCCATCAGTTTTGTTGGCGCTGTAAATGCGCAGGTTGCGGATTCTTTAATTTTGGCAAGTGCTATAAAGGAGGCTGTAAACTCACATCCTACCATATTGCAGGCCCAAGAGGCGCTGAAGATGGCAGATGCAAGAATTGCGCTTTCAAAATCTAACTATTTGCCAACGGTTGAAGGGAACGCTACCTTTTCAAGCATAGGTCCAGTTCCAAGTGTTGAATTTGCAGGAAAGTCTTTTAAAATGGCTCCTCAAAATTCGTATAATGCAGGAGTTACCGTTAGCCAGTTGGTATACGATTTTGGACGGAATTCGAATGGTGATGCAGTCGAAGAAGAAAGTAAAAACTTGGCAGGAATTAATATAGAGCAGGCGAAGCAGCGTATTGCAGCATCTGTTGTAAACAGTTTTTTTACTCTAGTTTATCTTCAGAATGCTATAGCCATTAAAGAAGAGCAGCTACGTACATTAAATAGACATCTCGAATTTATTTTGAAGAAAAAGGAGACGGGATCGGCAACCGAATATGAGGTTCTATCAACAAAGGTCAGAATTAGTAGTATCGAAAGTCAGAAAACTGATATAGAAGCGGCTAAAGGTATTCAGCAAAGCGTGATGAATACGCTATTAGGTCGAGACGTAAATGCTGTGATTGTGGTTGCTAATAGCATTAGTTCTCAATCTTTAGGAATGAATTTGGAGTCTGTTTATAATCATGCTTTATCCAATAGGCGTGATTTGATGGCAATTTATGAAAAAACCAAAATCGCAGAATTGCGCTATAAGTTTACTCGATCGCAAAATAATCCAACCTTAGCAGCATTTGCAACCGGTGGTGTAAAAAATGGTTATACGCCTTATCTAGGAGATCCTAAGTTAAATTATGTCGTAGGGATATCATTAAAAGTTCCAATTTTTGATGCTAATAAAAAGGAGAATAATACATTATTAGCTCAGTCTTCTATTGTAAGTAGCAGGTTGGATGAGGAGTTGATGCGACGTAGTATAAGTACAGAGATTGTAGAAGCACGTTTAAATATCGAATCAGCAGAAAAAAAAGTAAAGCAAATAGAATTACAGCTTCAGCAGGCTATTAAGGCTTTACATTTAGCAGAAGTAAGCTACAAAAGTGGGGTTATTACAAATTTAGATTTGTTAGATGCAACAACATCTTTGTCTGAAAGTCAACTGAATTTTTTAAAGTCAAAAGTTGATTATACAATTAGTACATATCGCCTTAAAGTAGCAATGGGAGATAATCTTTATTGATGTTTACATATAAAAAAGGGGGAGTTAAAACTCCCCCTTTTTTATATGTATTCCTAGAATACTAGGAAAATTTCAGATCTACGGTTTAGTATTCGTCCTTTCCTTGTTGCGTTGTCTGCAACTGGATTTTCAGAACCCTTACCTAGCGTGGTAATTCTATCTGCAGCAATGCCCTTCTTTATTAAGTAATCTCTTACAGCTTTGGCTCGAGATTCAGAAAGAGGATTGTTGATGTTATCGTTACCAGTTATGTCTGTATAGCCATAAATTGTGGCTCCGTATTCAGGATTCTCATTAAGTTTCTTAACGACGTTGTCAAGAGTCTTAAATGATTCTTTCTTTAAATCAGCTTTGTTGAGTTCAAACTGAATATTTGGAGGTAGTGGGTGTTCCTCCTTATTTGGTTGAACTGCAACAGGGCATCCATTATTAGATGCTGGACCTGCTTCATTTGGACATCTGTCGTCAATATCAGGTACTCCATCTCCATCAGTGTCAGGGCAACCTTGGAATCGAACTAATCCAGGAGTGTCTGGGCATCTGTCGTCGATATCAGCGACACCATCACCGTCTCTATCAGGACAACCTTTTAGAGCTGCAGGACCTGCTGCGTCTGGGCATCTATCTTCACTGTCAATTATACCGTCGCCATCGCGGTCTGGACATCCTTGATTTTCTACGGTACCTGCTTCATTAGGACATTTATCGTCGGCATCAGCAATACCATCTCCATCAGTGTCAGGACAACCTTTAAGTGCAACGACACCAGGAACGGTTGGACATAAGTCGTACTTGTCTTTTACACCATCCTTATCTTGATCTCGCATCTTTCCGAAGCTAAATACAAATCCTACTGAATGGGCTGCGTACTGTTCGTTATGGCCATTCGTTGGTTGGTGGTCGCGTTTGTCATGGCTGGTAAAGTTGTATAGCAGCTGATACTGCAATGCAAACCAGTTTGTAATGTTTAATTTTAAACCTCCACCGACAGGAATAATGTAGTCTCTACCGTTCCATACTCTATTGCCATGATAGTGAGCCATCCCCACCCCTGCAGATATGTAAGGAGTAACCAAGGCATCTTCTTTAAATATGTACCCATTCGATAATTTGTAGGTTAGAAGAAGACTGACATCAAACTTCTCTCCAAAAAAACGACGATCAGGCGTTTTTTTATACCCGTATTCGCCATACGAAGAGTAAACACCTAAATCAAATGATGGATTAAGATAGCGATTGATAGAAATCGCACCGAAAGGATAAAAAGCTTTGTCGAATTTAATGAAGGCATTCCCTAAATCACCGTTGTACTCGGTTTTACCTCCAAAGAGTCCTATCGACCACTTGTGATCTGAATTTTGGGCGCTTGCCACAGCTACTGTGCATGCAATGAGCCCCATCAAAATAAACTTTCTCATAGATATAAACTAAGTCGTCCTACTCGTAAGGCTTTTCGGAATCGCCCCGTTTTTTAAGTGGTGTCATGCCTCCACATTCAATTGCATTAGCAGTTTAATGCTAAACCTTACAGATAGAACACAAGTCGTTGGTTGTGTTCAATTTTTATTGAGCTAAAAGTTTGTTGGTGTTAACTATAATTAGCTTTAGTCTTATTCTGTAATGTCGCGTAAACTTGCTCGCGCTATATTCTCTTGATGTTATTGCTAACATTATTCTAGTTTCTCATTATATCTCTCTGAAAAAATTTACTTGTTAAATTTTTGGAGGTTTATCTTACTCATATTTTGTGAATCCAATTTACGGTATGACGACTACGTAAGTCAATGGATATGTTTTATTGACTCCTTGATTTTAAGAATGAAAAACTCTTTTTGAATTATTTTAATGATTTATTGTAGGTGTTCGTTGTGTTGATTGCTGGCGCATAATTTTTAACTTCGCAAGCATAACGCGTTAGCTGCAATGATTTTGAAAAAAGCTCTTATTATTACCTACTACTGGCCTCCAAGTGGCGGAGCAGGAGTTCAACGTTGGCTTAAGTTTGTAAAGTATTTGAGGAATTTTGGTTATGAACCAGTTATTTATACTGCAGAGAATGGCGAAATGCCAGTTTATGATCCGTCTCTACAACATGACATCCCGGCAGGTATTGAGGTAATTAGAACAAAAATATGGGAGCCATACCATTTGTATCGAAAACTTGTTGGACATAAATCTCAGGATAAGTTAAACACAGGGTTTTTATCAGAAACTTCAAAGCCAAAATTTTCGCAGAAATTTGGAATTTGGGTGAGAGGAAATTTTTTTATTCCAGATGCTCGTTGTTTTTGGATTAAGCCTTCGGTAAAATACTTGTCGCGATACTTAAAAGAGCATCCTGTAGATGTTATTATATCAACAGGACCTCCGCATTCTATGCATATGATTGCGCTAGATCTCAAAAAGAAACTTAACGTTCCTTGGGTTGCCGATTTTAGAGATCCTTGGACAAATATTGATTTCTATAAGGATTTGATGCTCACAAAATTGGCGGATTATAGGCATTGTGTGATGGAGCGTAAAGTTGTGAGGGGTGCCGATTATGTGGTAACTGTTACCAAGCAAGATAGGGACGATTACATTAAACTTGGAGCCAGAAAAGCAACTACCATTACCAATGGTTATGACGATGATGATTTTAAAGCTGGCGATGTAAAGCCTGACGAGATGTTTACCCTTTCTCATATAGGAACGATACCTCCGTCTCGTAATCCAGAAGCATTGTGGAAAGCAATTTCTTCTCTAGTCAAAAGAAATACGGATTTTGCAAAAGACTTCAGGCTTAAGTTGGTTGGTAAGGTGGATGTTTCCGTTCGGGATATGATTAATAGGTATGGGCTTCGTAGTAATGTTGTTTTTATAGATTACTTGCCTCATGCAGAAGCTGTGCAGCAGCAGCTAAAGTCAAGAGTGTTGCTCCTTTTGGTAAATAATACGCCTAATGCTAAAGGAATTCTTACAGGTAAATTTTTTGAGTACTTGGCAAGTCGGCGTCCAGTTCTCGCAATAGGACCTGTTGATGGAGAAGTTGCGTCTGTTTTGCAAGATACAGGAGCAGGTTTTTGCTCTGATTTTGCTGATGCAGATACTCTATCTGCAAATTTAGAAAGTCTTTATGAGCAGTACCGACTAAATGGAGATTGCCTGTTGAATTCTTCTGGGGCTTCCCAGTTCTCTCGTTATAATTTAACTCGCCAAATGGCAGCTGTGTTAGATGTCGTTACGGCAACAAGAGGGTAGTGAACAATTTTATTTGAAAAGAAATGAGGAAGATAATTACAATAGTTGGAGCTCGTCCCCAATTCGTAAAAGCCGCAGCGGTGTCGCGTGCTATTGCGAAAACAAGCATTAAAGAAGTGCTGGTCCACACCGGGCAGCATTTTGATAAGAATATGTCCGATGTTTTTTTCGAGGAGATGGAAATCCCTGTTCCTAACTATAATCTGGACATACATAGTCTGAGCCACGGTGCAATGACTGGGCGAATGATTGAAAAGATTGAGGAGATTCTTCTGGTCGAAAAACCTGATGGATTGATGGTTTATGGGGATACTAATTCAACTTTGGCTGGAGCCATTGCTGCATCAAAATTACATATCCCAATTATCCATGTAGAAGCTGGTTTAAGATCCTTCAATATGATGATGCCAGAGGAGGTTAACCGTATTCTTACAGATCGCATATCGAGCCTTTTGTTTTGTCCCACCGATGCCGCAATATCAAATCTAAAGAGGGAAGGATTTGATGGCTATGGGGCAAAGGTGGTTAAAAATGGAGATGTAATGCAGGATGCTGCGCTTTTCTATGCTGCTCGTTCTGCTGCTAAATCTCGCATTATTTCAGATCTAGGGTTGGAGAGTGGATTTGTGTTAGCTACGCTACATCGACAAGAAAATACGGACGATCCACAAAAATTACGATCAATAATAAATGGGTTAAATGCTGTAAATCGAGAGGCGCGAGTCGTGGTTCCTCTACACCCCAGAACTCGTAGCATATTAGCGAAACAGGGGATAAATCCAGAGTTTGATGTTGTTGATCCTGTTGGATATTTTGATATGGTTGAACTACTTAAGCATTGCTCTCTGGTCGTTACTGATAGCGGAGGTGTTCAGAAAGAAGCCTTCTTTTTTAGGAAGCCATGCATAACAGTTCGAGAACAAACAGAGTGGGTTGAACTCGTTGATGGAGGTTTTAATACCTTGGTTGGCGCAGATACTAACCTGTTGATTAGTGCGTTTAATCAGGCAAAAAATAAAAAATGCAATTTTGATGTTAACCTTTACGGGAACGGGGTGGCATCTCAAATTGTGGCACAGGAGATTGAAGCTTTTTAGTTCATTTAAAAGCCATTCATCTTTAGAAATCGAAATGTTTTTTACTTTTACGAGTTAATTGCAGACAGGTTGTTTGCATGCTAGTATTTTTTTAACGATAAAATAGCCAATGCATCCACTTTTGAAGAAATCGTTGCCACATATTGCGGCCATTCTATTTTTCTTGGGATTATCTTATGCGTATTTTGCACCTCAGCTGCAGGGTAAGCACCTGCAGCAGAGCGATACGGAGCAATTTTTAGGAATGTCGAAAGAGATAGTCGACTATAGAGCGGCAACTGGTGAGGAGGCGCTTTGGACTGACAGCATGTTTGGCGGAATGCCCGCTTACTTGATATCAACTGTTTATAAAACAAACTATATTCGATACGTTGATGACTTTTTTCAGTTGGGGCACTCTCGTCCAGCGAGTTTCCTTTTTATTATGCTCGTCGGAAGTTACATCCTGATGCTCGCTTTTGGAATGAATCCTTGGTTGGGTATTATTGGCTCATTGGCTCTTTCATTATCGTCGTACTACTTTATTATTATTGCAGTAGGGCATAACTCGAAGATGATTGCAATTGCATACTTAGTCGCTCTTATTGGAAGTATTGTTCTTGCTTATCGACGAAAAATGTGGCTAGGAGTGTCTTTAGCAGCGTTGTTTTTAGGGTTGGAATTATATTCGGGGCACCCACAAATTACCTATTATGGTGGATTTTTGGTGTTCTTTTTCTTGGTGGCAGAGTTTATTCGTTCGTATAAAGAAAAGATTGTAAGTCAATTTGTAAAGGTTTCTGCGGCGTTAACCATTTCGTTAATTCTAGGGATTGGTGCAAACTTTTCTCATTTGTATTTAGTTTGGGATTACGGTAAAGATTCCATACGTGGAAAAAGCGAGCTTACTCACAATCAGGAAAATAAAACGACAGGTTTAGATAAAGATTATGCCTTGGCTTGGAGTTATGGAATTGCAGAATCTTTCAATATGTTCATTCCTAACTTGATGGGAGGTTCTTCTGTGGTTGGACTTAAAACAGATGGCGAAACTGCCAAAGTTTTATCGCAGGTAGGTTACCCTGCTGATGCAGCAACCCAGATACCTTCATATTGGGGGCCGCAGCCAATGACGATGGGGCCTGTATATATTGGAGCTGTTGTTATTTTCTTCTTCATACTGGGGCTGTTTTATATAAAGGGAACATCAAAGTGGTGGCTTGTAGGAGCGACCATTCTTTCTATTCTTTTAGCGTGGGGAAGTAACTTGCTGTTCTTTTCTGAGTTCTTCTTGTCCTATTTCCCAATGTATAGTAAGTTTCGTACTGTTTCAATGGTTCTTGTTATTGCAGAAATTGCGGTTCCGATACTTGCAATGCTTGCCCTTAAGAAAATGCTTGAGCCCAATTTTAATAAAGAAGAGGGAATTCATGGATTGAAATGGGCTACTGGTATTGCTGGTGGAGTTGCGCTATTTTTTGCATTGTTTGGAGGATCGATGTTTAACTTCCTTTCTACTAATGACCAGCAGTTACCAAAAGAACTGCTAGGCGCAATTGCGACCGACAGAGCAGCTCTTTTGTCTGCTGATGCTTGGCGTACTTTTGCGTTTGTTGTAGTAGCGGCAGCGGCATCTTGGCTTTTGATCACAAAGAAGATAAAGTCACCTCTGTTTTTGGGTGCAATAGGGTTGCTCATTCTTGTAGATATGATTCCTGTAAATCACAGGTATTTGAATGAGAAAAATTGGGTTCCGGCTATGCAAGCTGCAGTTCCTTTTACACCTAGTCAAGCCGATCAGGCCATAATGAAGGATACTACTCACTATCGCGTACTCAATCTTTCTGTTAATCCGTTTAATGATGCTTCTACGTCATACTTCCATAAATCGGTAGGAGGGTATCATGCTGCCAAGATGCGACGTTATCAAGAGTTGATAGATTTTCATCTATCTCAAAATAACATGGCGGCATTTAATATGCTTAATACCAAGTATATTATTGTTCCAGATCAAAAAAGTCAAACTCTTCAAGTTCAGGTGAATAGTGGTGCCCTTGGTAATGCTTGGTTTGTGAATGAAATTAAGATGGTTCCGAATGCGGATGCTGAAATTGAGGCCTTGAAGGGGTTTGATCCTAAGCACTTGGCTATTGTTGATAAGCGTTTTGAGAAGGAACTCGGATCATTTAAATCAAGTGCAGATACAGCTGGGAGTATTGTTTTGACCAAATATAAGCCGAACTATCTAAGCTATCATTCGAACAATAAAACAGAGCAATTGGCCGTTTTCTCCGAAATATACTATGAAAAAGGTTGGGATGCGTATATTGATGGAAAGTTAGCCCCTTATTTAAGAGCTAATTACGTTCTTCGTGCAATGGTTATTCCTGCTGGTGAGCATACTGTTGAGTTTAAATTTCAGCCAGTAATGTTTAAGGTTGGTAAAATCGTCGACTTGGCTTGTTCTTTGACATTAATTTTATTGGCAATAGGCATTATTGGGGTTGAGTTATATCGTTTAGGTTGTCCAAAAAAGAACCAACTTAGTTAGGGATTATGGCAAAAAGCGAAAACAAATCGATTAGACGAGGCATTAGAAATTCATA
This sequence comes from Alistipes sp. ZOR0009, assembly GCF_000798815.1. NCBI lineage: Bacteria > Pseudomonadati > Bacteroidota > Bacteroidia > Bacteroidales > Rikenellaceae > Alistipes > Alistipes sp. ZOR0009. Next base: position 197,713 of record NZ_JTLD01000119.1, read on the forward strand.
CTTATCTTCTATAGTAAGCGTTACTCTGGTGCTTTTCCTGTTGGGGGCAATGGGGCTGATTATGCTTAATGCTAAGCAGCTGTCTGATAATGTTAAAGAAAATGTTGGATTCAATGTGTTTCTTGCAGATTCATTGTCTAATGCCGAAATAAACTTGTTTAATAAATCGTTGAATGGCAAGTCTTATGTGTACGAAACTACACTTACAACCAAGGCTGAGGCTGCTCAGCAATTCTCGCAAGAGTTAGGGGAAGATTTTGTGAAGTTTCTTGGTGTTAATCCGTTGCCTGCTTCTATTACAATAAAATTAAAGGCGGAATACCTTCACCCTTCTGCTCTAGCAAAGGTAAAAGCAGAAATAGAGAGAATGCCTCAAGTTCAGGAAATAGTATTTCAAGACAACCTAGTAGAAGCAATTAATGCGAATGTAAAGAAGATTAGTCTTATAATTTTAATTTTTGCAGGATTGCTTTTGTTTGTTTCTATTGTATTGATTAATAATACGATTAGGCTTGCTATTTATGCCCGAAGATATATTATTAATACGATGAAGCTTGTAGGAGCAACAGCTGGATTTATTCAGAAACCATTTCTGCTTAGAAGCATTGCGCATGGCTTGTATGCAGGGTTGTTTGCGGTTGTGCTTTTGGTTGGATTAGTTTTTGTGGCTTTAGAAGAGCTTCGCGAGGTAATCTACCTTAATAACATAAACTGGATCATTATTTTATTTGGAGGAATAATAGTTCTTGGTGTTGTTATAAACTTTATATGTACTTTCTTTGCAGTAAATAAGTTTCTTCGATTAGGTTCTGAAGAAATTCATTATTAAAAATTTGATTATGGCTAACGAAACAAGTAATGAGCGTAAAAATTTTGCGCTAGGTAAGGAGAATCTAAAGTTGCTTCTTATTGGTTTTGTAATCATCATACTTGGATTTGTATTAATGGCGGGTGGCGGATCAACCGATCCAAAGGTGTTTGATGAGAGCATTTTTAGCTTCCGCCGTATAACCTTAGCTCCGATTGTGGTTCTTATAGGTTTCGGGTTTGAAATCTATGCAATAATGAAAAAGCCTAAAGAGTAGGCTGAACAGCCTTGGGCATATAGAAATTGCTTGTCATAGCCTCTGTTTTTGCATTCAATGCAGGCAGAGGCTATGGCAATTCGTCGTTTAAAAGAGAATAATGGATACATTACAGGCAGTTATTATTTCGATTGTAGAGGGGATTACCGAATTTCTTCCGATATCGTCAACGGGGCATATGATAATTGCCCAAAAGTTACTAGGAGTTGAAAGCACTGAGTTTGTGAAAGCGTTTACCGTAAATATTCAGTTTGGTGCCATTCTTTCAGTGGTAGTATTGTACTGGAAGCGCTTTGTGTCAGGACGTTTTCAACGCGAGGTTTTGGAGCAAGCAGGAGTTGGTGGTGACGATTATTTCTCTAGGCTTTTTAAATTTTATTCAAAACTGTTTGTCGCATTTCTACCGGCTGCTTTTGTTGGGTTTATATTTAGCGATGATATCGATCGCCTGTTAGAGAATGTAACTGTAGTTGCAGTATCTCTTATTTTAGGAGGTATACTGCTACTGTTTATAGATCGTATGTTTGGGAAAGCATCCGAAGATCAGGAGGTAACCTACAAAAAAGCTTTTAAAATTGGGGTTTTCCAATGTATTGCAATGGTTCCTGGAGTCTCTCGTTCTGCAGCAACAATTATTGGAGGGATGGCCTCTAAGCTAACACGTCAGAATGCTGCCGAATTTTCTTTTTTCTTAGCGGTTCCTACCATGTTTGCTGCATCGGCATACAAGTTGTTGAAAGATTATCAGATACTTCTGGAATGGAATAACCTAGTTATTCTTCTGGTCGGAAACGTTGTTTCTTTTTTAGTCGCAATGGTTGCGATAAAGTACCTAATGAAGTACCTCACCCATCATGGATTTAAAATGTTTGGATGGTATAGAATTATTGTTGGTGCTGTTATTTTAATACTACTGGCATTAGGTGTCGATCTACAGGTAATGTAGGGCCTTTCATGTTAAATAGAAATTTGATGATTGTTAATCAGATAGATGTAAATACAAAATTTGAGGATGGCGTTGTTTTGGTAATCGACAAGCCCTATAAGTGGACTTCTTTCGATGTTATACGCAAAATCCAAGCCATGCTGAAGCATAACCTGGGTTATAAGAAAATTAAGATTGGTCATGCAGGAACGCTTGATCCTTTGGCAACAGGCTTACTGGTGGTTTGTATTGGAAAAGCAACCAAGCAGATAGAGAAATTGCAGGCTCAAGAAAAAGAGTATATCGCAAATGTTAGATTTGGTGCTACAACCCCTTGTTTTGATCTAGAAAAGCCTGTTGATGTAGAATATCCCTATGAGCATATAACAAGAGAGTCTGTCGAGGCTATTTTGCCCCAATTTTTAGGAGTGCAGGATCAGATCCCTCCACTGTTTTCCGCTAAGCTGGTTGATGGAGTAAGAGCTTACGAACTTGCTCGGGGGGGCGTAGACATGGAGTTGAAGCCTAATAAAGTAGAAATAAGAGAGATTTCTATTTTAAACTACGCAGGCAGGGATGTAGATTTTCTGGTTAAATGTAGCAAAGGAACCTACATTAGGGCACTTGCTCGAGATTTGGGCTTGGCGCTGGATAGTGGAGCGCATCTTACAGGGTTAAGGCGCACTGCGAATGGGGTGTTTCGGGTAGAAGATGCCCTTAGCATGGAAAAAGTTGAAAATATTTTCAACGAATTGAAACAACTACGAAAATAACCCGTATAAAGGACACCGACTGTATCATATAACGTATCACAAATGAAGCTTTCTCAGTACAAATTTGATTTACCGGCTGAATTGATAGCCAAATTTCCAACCCCAAATCGCGACGAATCGAGGTTGATGGTGCTAAATAGAAAAGAAAAAACTATTGAGCATAAGGTTTTTAAGGATATTATCAACTATTTTGATGATGGTGATGTGATGGTATTCAATAACACCAAGGTTTTTCCTGCTCGTTTATACGGCAATAAAGAAAAAACGGGTGCTCAAATTGAGGTGTTTTTGCTTCGCGAGTTAAATCGAGAGCAGCGTCTTTGGGATGTTTTAGTTGATCCAGCACGTAAAATTCGTATTGGAAACAAGCTTTATTTTGGAGATGATGACTTGTTGGTTGCCGAGGTGATTGATAATACAACGTCCAGAGGTCGAACTCTTCGTTTCCTTTTTGATGGAAACTATGAGGAGTTTAAGGACGCCCTTTATAAGATGGGTGAAACTCCGCTACCAAAGTGGGTTCGTAAAGAGGTGGTTCCAGAAGATGCAGAACGCTACCAAACGATCTTTGCAAAGCACGAAGGAGCTGTTGCTGCTCCAACTGCAGGGTTGCATTTCAGCCGCGAGCTGTTGAAGAGAATGGAGATTAAAGGTTTAGATTTTGCTGAAATTACCCTCCATGTGGGATTGGGGAATTTTAGAACTGTTGATGTAGAGGATCTGACTAAGCATAAGATGGATTCAGAGCAGATTATAATACCAGAGGATGCTGCTCAAATTGTAAATGCTGCAAAGGATAATAAAAAGAATGTTTGTGCTGTAGGAACTACAGTGTTACGAACATTGGAGAGTTCTGTGGCTACAACAGGGCATTTGAAGCCCTACAGCGGGTGGACTAATAAGTTTATTTTCCCTCCTTATGATTTCTCGGTGCCAACAAGCATGATTACGAACTTTCATCTTCCCTTGTCTACATTGTTGATGATGGTTTCTGCTTTTGCTGGATATGATTTTCTTTTTGATGCCTATGAGGAAGCATTGAAGGAAAAATATCGTTTTGGAACTTACGGCGATGCAATGCTTATATTGTAAACACAGTTAGAACTATACAAACGAAGGGCTGCAATTTGCAGCCCTTCGTTTGTATAAAAAATCTGGTGTTTGAAGAAAAAGTTGCTCTAGGGGCTTGCAGGATTAAAATAGAGGGGTTATATTTGCACCGCGTTTGAGGGAAACCTTAGGCGAAAAACCTTCCTCAATAGCTCAGTCGGTTAGAGCACCTGACTGTTAATCAGGGGGTCCTAGGTTCAAGTCCTAGTTGAGGAGCAAAAGCCCGAACGAAAGTTCGGGCTTTTTTGTTTTCCTTCTTTAGAAGAATGAATTCGTGCGATTTTTTCTTACTATTGCTTGAAATAATAAATTTTGAGTCGTGAGAAAAATATTGTTACTACTATTCGGCTTTTTGTCTATAGCCAAACTTGCAGATGCCTGTACCACATTTATAGTGTCTGGAAAGTATACTTCCGATGGACGCCCTCTCTTGTTTAAGCAGCGTGATACCGATAACTTGGAGAATGCGTTGGCTTACTTCAGGGACGGAAAGTACAGTTATTGCGGGATTGTTAACTCGAATAAGGATGCATCTCGGATGGTTTGGGGCGGTTATAATACAGTTGGGTTTGCTATAATAAATTCTGCTGCCTATAATAACAATGTTGGTGACTTCTCGAAAGAGAAGGATCAGGAGGGCGTTGTTATGAAAAAGGCATTGATGCAATGTCGGACTGTAGATGATTTTGAACTTTTGCTGAAAACGTTGCCAAAACCCTTGGGTGTCGACGCCAATTTTGGGGTGATCGATGCCGCTGGGAATGGGGCTTATTTTGAGACCGGCAACTATACCTATAGGAAGGTTGATGTGAATGACCCTATGGTAGCTCCTCATGGCTTTTTAATCCGAACAAATTATTCTTACGGAGGACCTCTAGAGGAAGGGTATGGCTTTATTCGGTATAATACGGCAAATGACGCCTTGATGGGAATGTCTGCTGAAGGCGATTTTAGCGTAGAGAGAGTATTAAAGGATGTTTCTAGGAGTTTATCCCATTCGCTTACAAAAACGAATCTGTGGAATGCCGTTCCAAAGAGCGCGAATGGCGCTGATTTTCGCTTTTTTATTGACTATATAGCACGTTATTCAACTTCCTCTGCTATGTTGGTGGTTGGGCTAAAGAACGGCGAAAATCCAGATCGTATGATGATGTGGACTGTTCTTGGTTTTCCTTTTACAACAGTCGCTATTCCGACGTGGAATGCAGGGGGAGACTCTTACCCGAATTTCATGAAGCCTCAACTGGATAGTGTTGCTCCTATTTGTAGCGTAGGCTTGCAGATGAAGTCTAAGTGCTATCCTTATAAAAGGAGAGAGGGTGGCAGCTATGTAAACCTTGCTGCGATTATAAATCAAGATAATTCGGGCTTTTTGCAACGAATTTTGCCGATTGAAAGCGAGGTTGTTCGGCGTGCTGGTTTGGTTAGTGCTTCTTCTGATGCGGAATTTAAGCGTCAAGTTGTAATTTTTAACCAGTGGGTGGAGGGTTTTGTTGCAGATAAATATACGGAGCAGTTTCACCTAGATTTAAAAAGTAGGCCATAAAAAAAGCCCGAACGAAAGTTCGGGCTTTTTGCTCCTCAACTAGGACTTGAACCTAGGACCCCCTGATTAACAGTCAGGTGCTCTAACCGACTGAGCTATTGAGGAAGGTTTTTTGCCTGAGGTTTCCCTCAAATGCGGTGCAAATATAACCCCTCTATTTTAATCCTGCAAGCCTTTTTTTAATAAAACGTCATTGTACAAATTATAAAAACTTATAATCTGAATAGATGGGGCTGTCGGTCAGGTTGTTATTTCTGTGGTAAAATAAGGTGATGTTCGTTATTATTTGGGTAAAGTAGATATCTTTGCGGCTGATATCAATAAAAGACAAAGACAATAAATAGATGGCATCAGTTTTAGGACTAGGAAATGCGCTAGTAGACATACTGGCAGGGGTACCCAATGATGATTTTCTACACCATTTTGATCTTCCGAAGGGTAGCATGCAGCTAATCGATGAGAATACCGCACATAAGATTACAGGTCATTTAAAATCGTTTGAATTGCGCAAGGCTCCTGGTGGTTCTGCCGCGAATACTATAAGTGGGCTATCTAAGCTTGCGGTGGATACTGGCTTTATCGGAAAGATCGGGGATGACGAAATCGGTAAATTCTTCAAAGAAGACATGATTCGTAGCGGTATCAAACCGATGCTTTCGGTAGGAAGAGCCCCATCTGGAAGAGCGCTAGTTTTTGTTACTCCTGATTCTGAGCGCACATTTGCAACCTACCTTGGTGCTGCTGTCGAGTTGGTTCCAGAGGAATTGGCAGAAACTGATTTTAAGGGCTATTCCTATTTCCATATCGAAGGGTATATGGTTCAAAATCACGATTTGGTTCGACAAGCTGTGAAAATTGCCAAACGACATGGTTTAAAAATATCGTTAGACCTAGCCAGCTACAATGTTGTTGAGCAAAATATGGAGTTTTTGGATGAGATCCTTCGCGACTATGTTGATATTGTTTTTGCGAATCAAGATGAAGCAAAGGCGTTTACGGGGCTTGATCCAGAAGGAGCTCTTTCGGAGTTGGCGGGACTGTGTGAAATTGCAGTCGTTAAAGTTGGCCGTAAAGGTTCTTACATCAAAAAGGGGATGGAAGTTCATAAAATTGGCATAATTGACGCAATACCGTTGGATAAAACTGGAGCTGGAGACTTGTACGCGTCTGGATTTATTTATGGGCTAATCAATAAGTATCCGCTCAATATTTGTGGAGAACTCGGATCCATTCTTTCTGGAAAAGTGATTGAGGTGGTAGGGCCTAAGATGGAGGATCAGGTATGGGATACAATTAAAGAAATGATAGCTGATGTTCTAAATCGATAGTCTAGCTTTTGTTTTCGTTTGTATATCTTTGAAGAGAGACATTCTTTAAAACAACTATTAACAGATTATATTATGTTTCCAAAAGAAATCTACTCAGAGCGTAGGAGTAAGTTGCGCGCAAAGTTGCATTCAGGGATTGCCCTTTTCTTAGGCAACTTTGAAGTGCCAATGAACTATAGGTCTAATACATATCGTTTTCGTCAGGATAGTACATTTCTTTACTTCTTTGGCTTAAATCAGCCTGATTTGGCGGCCATTGTTGATTTTGAGCAGGGGGTAGATGCTATTTACGGGAATGATGTTGATATTGAAGATGTTATCTGGATGGGGCCTCAGCCAAGTCTTAAGGATAGGGCTGCTGAAGTTGGCGTTGTTGCTACGCATCCTTTGAGTGAACTTCAAAATGCGGTGACATCAGCCCTTAAAAAGGGGCGTAAAGTCCACTTCTTGCCGCCTTACCGTCACGAAAACATGGTTGTAATAGGCGATTTGTTAGGTGTTACGACTAGTAAACTATCTAATTATGTATCTGTAGATTTAATTAAGGCTGTTGTATCTCTTCGATCTATAAAAGATATTTACGAAATTGCAGAAATAGATAGAGCATGCGAGGTTGGTTACCAAATGCATGTGGCTGCGATGAGAATGTGTAAACCAGGTGTATATGAGCGAGAAATTGCTGGTGCTATTGAAGGGATATCCCTTTCGGCTGGAGGCGGAGTTTCTTTCCCTGTAATTTTATCTCAGCATGGCGAAATTCTTCATAACCATCATCATGGTAATATGCTAGAAGCAGGTAGGCTAATGATCGTAGATTCTGGAGCAGAAACAGCTCTTGGCTATGCTTCTGATTTTACCCGTGTTACTCCTGTTGGAGGAAAATTCACTTCGAAGCAGAAAGATGTTTACAACATTGTGCTTGCTGCAAATAATTTGGCAACAAGTATGGCTCGCCCTGGAATTAAGTACCAAGAGGTGCATTTAGCCGCTGCGCGAACAATCGCAGAAGGCCTAACCGCTTTGGGCTTAATGAAAGGGAATGTGGATGAGGCTGTTCGCAATGGCGCTCATGCACTCTTCTTCCCTCATGGATTGGGGCATATGATGGGGCTAGATGTCCACGATATGGAGGATTATGGTGAAAACTATGTGGGCTACGACGAGGAAACTTCTCGGATAGATCAGTTTGGGACTGCTTATTTAAGATTAGGCCGTCGTTTAGAGCCTGGTTTTGTTCTTACCAATGAGCCTGGTATTTACTTTATTCCGGCTTTAGTTCAGAAGTGGAAGGATGAAAAGATTAACGAATCATTCATCAACTTTGCAAAAGTAGAGGAATACCTTGATTTTGGCGGCATTCGTTTGGAAGATGATTTGCTTATCACCGACAAAGGGAGCCGTCTGTTGGGAACAAAGCGCGTTCCAATTACAGTAGAGGAGGTTGAAGAAACCGTAAATAGTTAGTTTCAAGAAAAATATAGAGGGTGCTAGCTGTCTGGTGGGCACCCTTGTTCTTTATATGCCAATGAAAGTTTGTGTTTACTGTGCTTCGAGCGCAAAAGTCTCTGAAAAATATTTTGCTGCAGCCGAGACCTTGGGTGTTTTGATGGCAAATAACGAGCATACGCTAATTTATGGTGGAGGCTCGCTAGGATTAATGGGAAAGATAGCCGACACGATGCTTGCTCATGGCGGGCATGTAAAGGGAGTTCTTCCTCGCTTTATGGACGAAGTAGAGTGGGGGCATAAGGATATTTCTGAAATGGTATTGGTGGAGGATATGCATGAACGCAAGAAACTACTAATAGATGGTGTTGATGCTGTCGTTGCATTGCCTGGAGGTTGTGGTACGCTTGAAGAGTTATCGGAGGTGGTAACTTTAAAACGATTGGGAAAGTTTACTAAGCCGATAGTTATTCTTAATCTTGATGGCTTTTATGATCCGCTGAAGGCTCTTTTTGAAAAAATGATAGAGGAAAAATTTATGCGTCAGGAGCATCGGGCTATTTATACCTTTGTCGATACTGTAGAGGAAATTATTCCTGCAATAAAAAATGCACCAGCATGGGATGCTGATGCAATATCTTTTGCGGCGGTATAGATTATTTTCTTCTTAGATAGAATAGTTTGGTTCCGTCAATGGAGTCTTCTGCATAAGGAATTCCAACTATTGCAGGGGCTTTAACCCCTTTAAAAAAGAGTTTGGGGCCGTAAAAAATTCGAGCCTCGTCCCAGCAATCTCTGTCGATGAACCCTTGCAAGGTTCTTGCTCCGCCTTCTATAATTACCGATTGTATTCCTCTTTTGTGGATGTAGTCAAACATTTGAATTTCGGCATCTCGAGCAAAGTCTATAGAAACCAGCTCAAGGTTTTTTATCTTTTCAAAGAGTTCTTTGCGGGTACTCGATCCCGAATTTTTACCGATAAAAACAATGGTTGGCTGACTTCCATCGAAGATATGGCTTTCAACGGGGGAAACTAATGTTCTGTCTATAAGGATTCGAGTAGGGTTTTCTCCATTCCAAACTCTTACATTTAGTTTGGGGTTGTCGTTGGTGATAGTGTTATTTCCTACAAGGATTCCTTTTTCTTCGCTTCTCCACCTATGAACTAGCGTTTTGCAGGCTTCGTTCGAAATCCAGGTGGGTTGAGTTGGGGCTCCTGCTTCCCTTTCGATATCAATAAAACCATCAAGCGTTTGAGCCCATTTAAGGATGACGTAGGGGCGTTTTTCGGTGACAAAGGTGATGAATCGTCGGTTTAGCCATTGTGCCTCTTTTTCTAAGATCCCCACCGTAACATCAACCCCATGGTCTTTGAGCCTTTTTATTCCGCGTCCAGCAACTTCGCTGTATGGATCTTGCATGGCAATTACCACTCGTGGTATTTTGTGCTCGATGATGAGATCTGCGCATGGTGGCGTTTTTCCAAAGTGGCTGCAAGGTTCTAAGGATACGTATAGCGTGGATTTGTTTAGTAATGATTTGTCTTTAACTGATTTGATGGCGTTTACTTCAGCGTGGGCTTCACCATATTTGCGATGAAAACCTTCTCCTACTATTATTCCATCGTGGACAATGATAGAGCCAACCATGGGGTTGGGAGCTACAGAGCCTAATCCCATTTCGGCAAGTCGGAGGCAATGCCTCATGTATTCCTCATCAATATTGCGATCCATTCGATTTTATCTTACTTTTAGTTTCGAAAATAGCAGAAATTGCAACGGAAACAAAATAAATGAATACTTCTATTCGTAGCCTGTTGGGCATTCATATTCATCAACTTTCAGATATTTATGCTCCGGAGGAGGCTAAAGAGATTGCTTATAGGTTGGCAGAGCATGTGTTGGGGTGTAATCGCTCTAAGTTATTGTTGGAGTTAGATGGCTGTGCTTCTAGCGCGTTCAGAAAGGAGGTGGCGTCTTACATTCAGAGGCTGCTTTGCAGTGAACCTCTGCAATATGTGATTGGGGAGGTCGAATTCTATGGTTGCCTTATTAAGGTTACGCCAGATGTTCTTATTCCTCGTCCAGAGACTGAAGAATTGGTGGACATTATTGTGAGAGATTGGAGCGCAAAAGAGATTCGAGTAGCAGATTTTGGGACTGGAAGTGGTTGTATTCCTGTTGCGCTCGCAAAGAATCTGGCTTTATCAATGGTGACTTCTGTTGATGTCTCGGAAAAAGCGTTGCAGGTGGCTCGAGAAAACGCTCAGCAAAATGGCGTTGACGTCAATTTTTTGCTGGATGATATGAGGAGTTTTAAGTCAGAGGAGCTGTTTGATGTAATAGTGAGCAATCCGCCCTATGTAATGGAAGTTGAAAAAGCTTTAATGCGAGATAATGTGCTGAATTACGAGCCTCATCTAGCCTTGTTTGTAAAAGATTCTGATCCGTTGGAATTTTATAAGGCTATTGCAAGAATTGCATCAGCTCAACTTAAGGTTGGAGGTAAAGTTTATCTGGAAATAAACCAGCAGTTAGGCCTAGAGACTGCAAGCTTGTTTGCTGATTTGGGAATGAACACCGAGGTGCGAAAAGATCTGTTTGGTGTTGATCGGTTTGTTCTGGCCGAATGGGGAGGGCAAAAATGAAAAGGGAGATATCAGCAAAAGATGCCTATGAGCGGCTAACAAGGCTATGTTCATCAAGAGAAATTTGTGAATACCAGGCTCTGCAAAAAATGTTTTCATGGGGAGTTGCTGAGGAAGACAGGGCTTCTGTACTTAAACATTTAGTTGAGGAACGATATATAGACAACGAGCGCTACGCTGTCGCATTTGCTCGCGATAAGTTTCGATTTGACAGATGGGGGCCTCAGAAGATAAAATCGCATCTGGCATTAAAACATATTAGTCAAGAGCATGTGCAGTTGGCCTTGAAAGAAGTCGAGATAGATAAGCTTCCTGAGGCTGTTGTACGAGAGTTAAAGCGTAAATCTGAGACAACGAAGCATAAAAATGAGTATGACCTCAAAATGAAGCTGATTGCATTCGGCGTTCGGAAGGGATTTGATTTTGATATAGTTGTAAGGGCTGTTAATCAGATTGTAATGAAATAAAAAAGGCTTACCGAAGTAAGCCTTTTGTGGAGAATATCGGAGTCGAACCGATGACCTCTTGCATGCCATGCAAGCGCTCTAGCCAGCTGAGCTAATCCCCCTTAGAGACGCTGCAAATGTAAATGAATTTTGGAATAAATCAAAAGTGATAAGCGTGTTTTTAAAAAAAAAAGTAATCTTCTGATATTAAACATTGAATTGTTGTGAAATTTAAGAATTTATTGAGGTAAATGTTTGTTTTTAAAATTATCAGAAATATATTTGTATTCATCCGAGCAATCTTTAGCATGGATTGTTTGGTTTATATAGTATATAAATTATAAGCCCTTAATAAAACAGACATGGAAATCAAGAAATCGCCTAAGGCGGATCTTGAGAACAAACGTTCAATGTTCTTACAGATCGGTTTCGTCGTGGCTATTGGATTATCCCTCTTCGCTTTCGAATATGATTTTGGCGAAGCTCAGGAGACCCAAAGTTTTGCCGCAAAAACAGTTGTTGCTGAAGAAGAAATAGTGCAAACAAGTCAGCAAGAACAACAACAACAACAGGCCGAGGTCGCTCCCCAACAAATTATTTCAGATGTGCTTAAGATCGTTCGTAACGATGTAAAAGTAAGTAATGAGCTTGATTTGAATATGGAAGATACCAAGGAAGCTGCACCAATAACCATTCCAACAGTTTCTAAGAAAGAAGAGGTTGTCGAGGAAGAGGAGCCATTTTTGGTGGTGGAGGACATGCCTACGTTTAACGGGAAAGAAGCCGCTATCGGGTTTCGCGAATATGTAGGTAAAAACCTTAAATATCCAGATGTTGCACAGGAGAACGGTATACAAGGTACTGTTTTTATCTCATTTGTTGTTGAGCCAACAGGGGCGGTGACAAATGTAAAGGTGCTTCGTGGGGTTGATCCTGCGTTGGATAAAGAGGCGGTTCGTATCGTGCAAAGCTCGCCTAAGTGGTCGCCTGGTAAGCAAAGAGGAAAGTCGGTACGCGTATCGTTTACGTTCCCTATTAAGTTCCAGTTGAACTAATGTTATTTATACCGAATAGTTACTGAAAGCCCTGATAATCTCAGGGCTTTTTTGTTTACCTTTGTTGCAACTAATAGGCATTTATGGGATTTGATGTAATAAGTACAGCTCCAGTTCAGGAAACAGCCATTCTTGTTGGTGCAATTACCGATAAGCAGAGCGATTTTCAGACGAAGGAGTATCTTGACGAGCTAGAGTTTCTTGCAGAGACGGCCGGTGCTCGTACCGTAAAGAAGTTTATTCAGCGGGTACATGCAACCAACTCTAAGACCTATGTTGGAGCAGGAAAACTTGATGAGATAAGAGCGTATATCGAGGAGAATGAGATTGGTATGGCTATTTTTGATGACGAGCTAACTCCATCACAGCTTCGTAATGTTGAGCGCTATCTTAACTGCAAGGTGCTAGATAGGACTAATTTAATTCTCGATATTTTTGCGGCTCGAGCCAAGACGGCCTACGCCAAAACTCAAGTAGAGTTGGCTCAGTATCAGTATCTGCTTCCTCGTCTTACCCGAATGTGGACTCACCTTGAGCGTCAGCGCGGGGGAATTGGGATGAGAGGGCCAGGAGAAAGCCAGATCGAAACAGACCGCCGTATTATTTTGGATAAGATATCGCGTTTAAAAGAGCAACTTAAAAAAATAGATAAGCAGATGGCTATCCAGCGGGGTAACCGAGGAAGCCTAGTGCGGGTTGCGTTGGTGGGCTATACTAACGTAGGAAAGTCTACCATAATGAATCTTATCAGTAAGTCGGAGGTGTTTGCCGAGAATAAGCTTTTTGCGACGCTAGATACAACCGTTCGAAAAGTTGTTTTCGAAAATCTTCCATTTTTACTTTCGGACACGGTTGGATTTATTAGAAAGCTACCTCACCAGCTGGTTGAATCGTTTAAATCGACTTTAGATGAGGTTCGGGAGGCTGATTTGCTTATTCATGTGGTGGATATTTCTCACCCCAACTTTGAGGAGCAGCTGAATGTTGTAAAGGAGACGTTGGCGGATATTGGAGCCGCTGATAAACCTGTATTCTTGGTGTTTAATAAGGTAGACGCTTACACTTATATAAAGAAGGATGACGATGATCTAACTCCTGCTACTAAAGAAAATATGAGTTTGGAGGATTTGAAGAATAGCTGGATGTATAAAGAAAATAATCCCGCCATATTCATGTCGGCTAAGGAACGAATCAACTTGGATAAGTTTCGGTCAGACATGTATAAAATGGTTGCAGAAATAAGTCAGGGGCGATATCCTTTTGGAAATTTCCTTTGGTAAGAGAAAAAGAGGCGCTTTAAGCGCCTCTTCTTTTATGCTTTTATGAATCCCTTCTTTAGTAGGTATAATGCTATCTGAACGGCATTGGTGGCCGCTCCTTTTCTTAAGTTGTCGGCAACTATCCACATGTTGAGGGTATTTGGTTGCGAGATATCCCGGCGAAGGCGCCCTACGAATACTTCATTTTTGCCTTCAGCATAAAGAGGCATTGGGTATATTTTGTTGGCAGGATCGTCTTGTACAATAATTCCTTCTGTACTCGAAAGGATGTTTCTTACTTCTTCTAAGTTGAAATCATTGGCAAATTCAACGTTTACGGCTTCAGAGTGCCCACCTTTTACTGGAATTCGAACTGTGGTTGGCGATACGTTGATGCTGTTGTCTCCTAAAATCTTACGGGTCTCGTTTACCATTTTTAGCTCTTCCTTTGTGTAGCCGTTTTCGGTAAACACATCGATGTGAGGAAGGCAGTTCATATCAATTGGGTAAGGATATATCATGTCTGCAGCTTCTCCGTTACGTTCTGCAGCCATTTGATTAAGCGCTTTTATACCAGTTCCGGATACCGACTGATAGGTAGAAACAACAATACGTTTAATAGAGAATCTTGCATGTAGCGGAGCAAGTGCCAATACCATTTGAATGGTAGAGCAGTTTGGGTTGGCTATAATTTTGTCTTCAGCAGTTAGCTCATCCGCATTAATTTCGGGAACAACCAACTTTTTAGTTGGATCCATTCGCCAAGCAGAGCTATTGTCTACAACAAAGCATCCTGCTTCAGCAAATTTTGGAGCCCACTCCTTAGACGTGTCCCCGCCTGCAGAAAATAGGGCCAATGTAGGTTTTAGGCTTAGGCCTGTTTGTGGGTTGACTACTTTATACGCATTTCCTTTAAAAAAGACCTCTTTTCCTACCGACCGTTCCGAGGCAATAGGTATTAGCTCGGTTACTGGAAAGTTCATCTCTTCTAGGACTTTTAGCATAACGCCTCCAACTAGCCCTGTGGCTCCAAATACTGCTACTTTCATCTGTGTATTTCTGATATTAAGATAAATAACAACGCGATTATTTATGGAGTGAAAAACAAATTTTGTAAATTTATTAAACTAAAAATCGACAGAAATAGTGTTAACAATATTTATTAGAATAAATGAGTCGACTTTGGCTTCTGAGTTTTTTGTGCCTCCTTTTTGCGGTTAGCACTCGGGCGCATGTTGATAGGGATTCATTTCAAGGAAATGACAGGATTTTATTTTCAGAATTCGTAGGATTTGCATCCTTTCTTGATTCCTCTTCTTTGGTAGACTCTTTCCTTTCTTCAGTATCGCTGGATTCTCTTTCAGCATCTACGTATAATGATATCCCAGAGCGAACTGCAACTATTACAGCATTTACTATATCAGATTTAGGTGCTGATCGTAAGCCAACGGTGGTTAGCCGTATCTTGTTGGATATGAATGCCCAGAAGGTGTCTGTTAGTAAGGTTATTGCAGGAACTGTAGTTTGTTGTAATGGACGAAAGGTTGATTCTAGAATTGCATTTATTACTGATAAATGTCTTGTTGTAGAGTTACTTAACGGTAATCTCTTGATTGCAGATAGCACTTCTTCTAATGTCTCTGTTGGTATTTATGTAAATCCAGCAGAGGTGTTGGACTTGTCTTCTATTTCATTTAAAATTAAAGGGGTTGATGTTGATACTGCATTTTCTTGTCTTGAACCTTTTTCTCCAGTTCAAACAAACGTGCTTCTATTTAAAGTTAAGGCAGATCGATTTATTTTCTCTAAAATACCGTCACCTATAAAGGTTAATTCCCCTTTTGATTTGTCCGTGAAAGCCTGCGATAGCTATGAAAATACGGATGTTGACTTTAATGGCGAGTGCTCTCTGACTGTTTTAGGGCCAGTCTCAATGATGTTAAAGACATCTTTTATAACAGGAGTGGCTAAATATTCTTCGCTATCATTTTCTAAAAGTGGGCGCTATGAAATTGTTGCAGCAGGAGCCCGCTTGTCTTCTACAAAAGAGTTGATTGTTGCCGATAATGATTCTTATTTAAAGGCGGTTACTCCAGATTGTTCGATACCCTCAATAGCCGCACCGCTTCGTTTTTTCGACCTGTTGAAATTTAAAATTGTTGATTCAGGTGTTACAGATACGCTTAAAACAGAGATTAGTCAGCTTGTTCTTAATGCGCTTGATACGGCAGGAAATCTACTGGGAAGGCGCGTAGTCGATAGCCTTTGCGTATATTTTAACGGGGTTAGGATTGATGCCAAATATACTTTCTATTCAACAGGAAAGATTTTGATTGGCATTCCCGATGGTGAGATGTCTGTTTTAAACGGGACAGAAGCGGAGGTCGTAATTCGGGTAAAACTACTCAAGAACTATTTTACCTCGTTATTTTATTTTTCTATCCCACCAAATGGAGTAGAGGTTGGTTCGGCTTCTTCTTTTTTATCAACACTCTACAGCTACCATATTCGTACCCCGAATCTGGGTGTGGCATCTTCCGATTTTCGTATTTTGGAGGGGCGTTTATCTTCGAAAGGAAAGGTTCAACTTCGTTTGAATCAGCGATTGGAGCCTCTTTCTAACATTTCAATTAAAGTTTTAGATGATTTAGGTAACGATGTTAAGGTTAACGACGTTACCTTGCTAGATCCATTTATCTTGTCCTTTAAGGTTGCAGAAGGCAAAACTCTTCTTCGGGTTCTTCTTCATAGAGTGGTTAAGGAAAAGGTTGAGGTTGATTCCGTTTTGATCCGCTTGAAGGTAGGTCTGGAATTTGGTGATGCCACTATATCTGAAATTATGCCAGATCCACTTCCCTCTTTGGGTCTGCCCGAAGGAGAGTATTTGGAGGTTTATAACAGGCTGTCTGATACGCTTGATTTGGAAGGATGGACAGTATCTGTAAATGGAAGATTGTCGAGATGTGGTAAGGGAATTGTATTGCCCTACTCCTATGCTGTATTGTCATCAACGAGTGTTAGTCCGTTTTTTAAGGGTTATGGGAATGTCGTTTCCTTGTCAAATTTTGACGGGTTGCCAAACGAAGGTGCTGGAATTCACCTTATAAATCAAGAGGGGACGTTAATTGCTACTGCTTTTTATACTGATGATCTTTACCAGCAGGAAGATATAGATGGAGGCGTTTCTTTAGAGCGGATTGATGTAAATAGCTTTGCAGAGAGCATTGAAGCTTGGGGCCTTTCAAGGAGTAGTAACGGGGGAACACCCTGTAACGAAAATTCTATTGCGGGAACGGTTGTTGATAAAGTGCCCCCTAGAGTGGAAGTTTTGAAAGTTGAGGGAGTTAATAGGATTACCATCGTATTTAATGAGCCAATCGAACTTTCTCAACGTATGGTAATTACGTTGAATGGTTTATTGGATAAAGCAACCTACTCTTTTGATCTGTTTAATCCGAAGGTGCTGTTTGTTAAAACTTCGGCAGAGCTGCTGAGAGGAGAAATTAATCGTTTGAAACTTCTAGGTGTTTCAGATTATTCAGGCAATTCGTTTGCTGATGAAATTTTTGTTGTGCTAGGAGGTTCGCTACATCGAGGTAGCCTGCTTATTAATGAGGTGCTATTTAATCCCGACGTAAATTGTTCGGATTATGTAGAGGTTGTAAATACTTCTTCAACGCCCTTAGATTTGGGCAGTGTGAGTTTGGCAAGACGGAATCCAGAAGGGAAGCTGGACGGCGTAATCCGTTTCTCCAAATCGTATAAAATTTTGCAGCCAAATGAGTATGCTGTGGTTTGCGAAACCCCAGATGCTCTAGCCTCACGCTATTTAGTATCAAATCCATCTAAATTTTTAAAGGTTGGCGCTCTTCCTTCATTTCCAAATGGAGAGGGAACCGTGGTGCTTGCCGACTCTGTCGGAAATATAGTTGATGAGTTTTATTACTCAGAGGATATGCACTTTAAGATGCTGCCAACATTTAAAGGTGTTGCCCTTGAACGTTTATCGATAAAAGGTAGCCAGTGGATGTCTGCTTCAAAGGAGGTGGGGTATGGAACTCCAGGCATGCCGAATTCCCAGCAAACTCACGACGATGTGGCGGAAAAAGGATTCAGCTTGCTTTCTAACTCAATTTCTCCTGATGGTGATGGAACCAATGACTTTTTGTCTATAGCCTATCAACAGGTGGAATCCGGCTCTATGGTAGATGTTACCATTTTTTCTGTAGCTGGAATTCCCGTTAGGAGGTTGTGCCGGAACGAGCTGCTGGGTACAAGTGGAACAATTGTTTGGGATGGGGTTACAGATGCAGGATTACGAGTCTCAAGAGGTATTTATATTGCCCATGTACAAACAACATTTAGCGGTGGACGTTGCACCAGTGAACGGTTGGTTTTCTCTGTAGCGTACCGATAGCCTGCTTTTTATTAAGCATATTTAGGTATATTTGTTCTGGATGCAGCTGTTGCTCCTCATTTAATTGCATTTTATTTTCTATGGGCAAAATTTGGTATGTTAAACGAGATCGTAAAAAGATAAAAGAACAGATATCTACTATTCGTCAATTCATTTTTACAGATATATGGCGAATTTCGTTAGATCATCATCCTCGTAAAAAACAGAATTTTTGGATAAAATCTCTTCGTATAGTAATGCTTGCGATTAGAGGTTTTAAGGAAGACAATGTAGCTATCCGAGCTTCTGCGCTAACCTTCTTTACTACCATTGCGATAGTTCCTGTTTTTGCTATGATTTTTGGAATAGCAAAGGGCTTTAACCTTGATAAAAATCTGGATGCCTTTCTTAGATCCCAATTTCAGGGGCAGGAAGACGTACTTAACTGGGTTATGAACTTTGCCAACTCCCTTATCGAAAAAACGGTTGGAGGGCTTATGGCTGGAGTCGGTTTTGCGATCCTGCTTTGGTCTATTTTGCGAGTCTTTACCAACATCGAAATGTCATTTAATGCTATTTGGCATTTGGATAAGGGGCGTAATCTTACCCGAAAGTTTAGCGACTACTTTTCCCTAATTCTGGTGGCTCCAGTGCTACTTATTGCTTCTAGTAGCGCCAATGTGTATGTGGCAGCAACGCTGCACAGCTATTCCTCTCAGTCGTCTATATTGGGATATGTTGCGCCATTTTTCATGTTTCTTTTAAAGTTTGTACCCTATCTGCTCATCGGTGCGCTGTTCACCATACTTTACCTAGTAATGCCCAATACCAAGGTTCAGTTTAAATCGGCGCTTATTGCTGGGGTGTTGGCTGGTTCTGCTTTTGAGATTGTGCAGTGGGGATATATCTACTTTCAGGTGGGAGTTTCGAGATACAACGCCATTTATGGTAGCTTTGCTGCACTTCCATTATTTATGGTTTGGCAGCAGATAAGCTGGCTGATCGTACTTATCGGCGCGGAAATATCTTTTGCTATTCAGAATTCGCACTTGTATGAGTACGAGTACGAAATTGATAATGTAAGCAATAACGATAAGCGTACCATCTCCGTTTTGCTTATGAGTAGCATCGTTAAAAGGCATGTTAAGGGAGAAACGCCCTATACCAGCGAAGATCTTTCGGATGAGCTGCGGCTGCCAATAAGGTTAGTTCGTACACTTCTCAGCAGTTTGGTTAAAGGAAACCTGCTGGTTGAGACCTATACCGATGATCCTAAAAGTCGTGGCTATGTGCCCGCCATATCTGACGATTCGATAACTATTTGTAAGATTTATGATGTTTTAGATCATCTAGGAGTGGACGATGTAATCCAACCTAATATTGCCGCTTACACCTCTATTTGTAGGTTGACGGATGAAATGCAGCAAACCTTAGACGCTAGTCCGCTAAATGTAAAGGTAAAGAATTTGGAGTAGGGATGCCGTAATCTAGGCATCCTCTTAAAACAAAAAAATATCTTAAGTCGGAGTGACTATCTATTTTCGATGTTAGGGCAAACTTAGTTTGCCCTAATTTTATGGTATATAATTTTTGTCAGTCGGCTTTTGTTAGTCTATTAGCCATTTATTTTCTATTTTCTCCCGTAAACTCGACATCCAGAACTAAAATTTCGGGCCTATTACCAGTTCTAACAGGAGGGCCCCATGTTCCGTAGCCGTTGGATACAAAAATGTGGGAGTTTCCTTTCTTTTTATATCCGCTGCTTACCTCAAAAATGGCTTGAGTAATATAGTTTAGCGGCCATAGCTGTCCGTGATGGGTGTGGCCTGATAGCTGAATGTCGATTCCTGCCTCCTGCACCTTGTCGAGATGAAAGGGTTGGTGGTCTAGCAGTATGGATGGCTTTGAGCGATCGATGCCATTTAGCAGCTCGCTAAGCTCCTTTCGTTGCTGATGGGCGTATCGTCGGCTATCTTTATCATCCCTCCCGATAATGTAAAAAGAGTTGGCTATTAGAGCTGCCGAGTCGCGCAGAATATTTACGCCATGCTCCTGTAAGTACTTAATGGCAGGTTCTGCACCTCCAATATATTCATGATTGCCAGTTATGGCGTAAATCCCATATTTTGAATTTATCTGAACTAACTTTTGTCCAAGGTTGCGGCTGATTACTGGCGAGAGGTCCTCGTCAACAATATCGCCTGCAAATAGGACGATATCTGGTTGCTGCTCGTTGATAAGCTTTACAAGTTTAGATACGCGATGCTTGGCGATAATAGTTCCCATATGGATGTCTGACGCAGCAACAATGCGTACCTTTTTTAAGGATCCTCCATCCTTTGCTATTTGAATGCTATGGTGGTTTACTCGTGTCCATACGGCATTGATGTGTCCTATCGTTACGGTAAGTAGTGCTATGCCCGATACGGCTGCCATAGTCCACAACTTGGCGTTACCCATGTTGTTCCCAAAGAGGTTACTCATCCAAGGGTAGATAAGATTGGATAGGCGAAGTATATCTACAAAAAGCACCGAAAGGAAGAGGTATAGCATTGTCGCAAGCCAAAAAGCTCCAACCCAAACGATAAAATCGGTTACGGCACAGCTCCATATTCGCTCTACCATACGCCCAAGGGGGAAGCAAATGACGGCAGCCCAAAACAGCCAAACAAAAGCATGGCGAAGGTTACTCCCTTTGGGTAATGCCATTAGCCCATGGCGATAGATGTAGTAGTTTACTAAAAAGTAGACAATAAAAACGATGGAGAAGAAAATGATAATTGCGTACCCTTTCATGCTTGTTGCTTTGTTAATTTTAATTGGCTCTAACAGTATTTTTCCTGTTTTGTTGAAGCCTTTGGTTCTCTCTAGATTCTAAAGGAGGGCAATTTAGTATTTAAACTCTTAGAGAATAGCGCTATCCAAATCTGTTTTTTACACTTTTACACCCTATTGAGCGATAGTTTAATTATTGTCGCAAATAGGGTAGGGTAATAGCCGGATATTTCCTTATCGGTTGAGCTTTCGGCAATATGTGTTGTCGGTTTAAGCCTGTTTTTTTGAGAACATTCCCTAAAGGATAGCCATTTGCTTCCCTTTACTTAAATGTGGAGACATTGTCCAAATTTGTACATGGGACTTATCGGCAATCATGATGCTTAAACATCTACACGGGGTACAGCCTATGCATCAGCAGGGGCTTATGCTTTTTGCTCAATCATCCTGCTGGAGCTTTTTATAAACCTATTTACAAAAAGAATTGCAGCGGTTGTAAGTCCACAAAGAAACCCAACCCAAATTCCTTGGGTACCCATTTTTAGGATGAAGCCAAAGAGGTAGGCTGCCGGTATGTTGATGGCTAGGTACGAAATAAAGGCATAAACCATTGGACGTTTCACGTCGGTTATACCTCGCAGAGCACCAAGTGCAGTTACCTGAACGCCATCGCTAATTTCGAAGAGGGCAACAACCAAAAACATTTGGGCAGCTAGGGCAATAACGGTAGGATCGGTTGTGAAAATGGAGGCGATGCTGCTACCGAAGAAAACAAACGCAAGGGCTGCAAATATCATAAAGGCTGCAGCCATATGTATTCCCGCAAACGCATATCGCCGCATCTCCTTAAAGTTCTGTTGGCCATACTGATGGCTAACTAGTATGGTGGATGCACCCGAAATACCCGTAGCGACCATAAAGGTAAAGTGAACCATCGACAGGACGACCTGGTTTGCCGCTAAGGCTTCTGTACTAAGCCATCCCATCATTATGGTGGTGACGCTGAGGGCAAAAATTTCGATAACCATTTGTCCTGAGATCGGAAGTCCAACCTCGAGTAGCTGCCTATGCTTTTTAATTGTAAAATGCTGTGTTTTGAAGAATGCCAAAAAGCGCTTATAGGGATTCTTGGCTACTATATATCCAAAAAACATGATGGGCATCAGGATTCTAGAGGTAAGCGTGGCAACGCCAGCACCTACAATTCCAAGGGCAGGAGCCCCAAACTTTCCGTATATGAAGATGTAGTTCAGAACAATGTTGATGATGTTGGCCGCTATGGTGATTATCATTGCGACTTTGGTGTTTCCGATTCCCTCCATAAACTGCTTAAAGGCTAAGAATAGGAAGAATGGCAGCGTGGATAGCGCCAGCAACTTGTAGAATGGGATCGCCATATCTACAACTTCGGTTGGCTGCCCAAGCTTATAAAGCAATGGTATAATGGCAAATAATATTAGCGTTAGAAGTATCCCTATGATGGTATTTAGAGAGATGGAATTTTGAAATAGGGCTGCAACCCTTCTGTGTTTTCCGGATGCGTAGGCATGACCAGCAAGAGGGGTGAGGCTTAGGGCAATTCCCATCCCAAAAACAAAGAGGTTCATGATGATAATTCCAGCAAACGAAGCCGCCGCAAGAGGGGTAGCTCCAAGACGACCCACCATTACATTGTCAACAATCTGTACCACCGCCTGACCAATATTTGCGGTAATAACTGGGATTGCTAATGTAAAGTTGTCTTTATAGTGCTTTAGGGTTATGCTCATTTAGGGCTTAAGTTATTATCAAAAAGCAAAGGTATGATTTTGATGTAAAACGGCTTTATAGTAATGCCGTTACGTTAATAAATGGATGGTTGAACTTTACCTTTTTAGGCAGGAGTAAGAGCCCCTTTCTCTATTTTTTGTTGGATTTGACGATCTGAATTGAGTGTTATCGTCTGATGCCGTTTGCTTTGTGGAATAAAATATTTGAATAAAGGAGGGGGTGTATTCGAACTCTTTCTAGGGAAAGGATGTTATAGAATTATCATACGATAACAAAATTTATGGTTATGGGTGAGGACGTTAAAAAATATACGAATGGAGAGGTTACCGTTGTTTGGAAATCTCATCTGTGTATTCATTCGCGCAAATGTTTTACGGGTCTTCCCGAGGTGTTTGATCCGCGAAAGCGCCCTTGGATAGAGATGATGGGGGCAGACTCTGCGAGAATTGTGGAACAGGTTAAACGTTGTCCTAGTGGGGCTTTAAGCTGCTACTATAATGGGGCTAATGAACCCGAAAAGGTTATTGAGGATGGCGTTAAGGTGGAGGTTATTGCAGGTGGCCCACTTTTGGTAACGGGCGATGTGTATATTGTACATAAGAGCGGATTGAAGGAGAGTAGAGCCGATATTACAGCATTTTGTAGATGTGGGGCCTCCTCCAATAAGCCATTTTGTGATGGATCACACGAGCGTATTGGTTTCGAAAAACCTGATAATATAGAGTAGTTTTGGTTTGGGCTTAGCTATGTTTATTTGGTTGTTTAGGAGAGGATGGTTTGGGGACCTCCTCTCCATTTTTTTTGGGAGAAAGGTGGTAAAAGCAGGCGGTATCAATAGCGTTATAACAAAAGTATCACGTATCACCCAATGGTATTACAGCTTGCTGCAACAACCAATCGTGATACGTGATACATCTTTTTATATACCTTGTATAATATATCGTAGCTGTCGGTTACATGGTCATCCCGCTAAAAAGAAGGTAGGCAACCGCTAGGGTTATGATTACATTAATAAGCTGGGCAAGTAAAAATGCATACATAGGCTTCCTATTTTCTTGGTTAAAAACATCGGCAAAGCGAGTTTCTAGTCCAATGCATACAAATGCGAGGCTAAACCAGATGGTTTGGTATCCTTTTAGGGTGCTACCCACCTTTGTTACCGTGTCGGGAGATAGCACAAAGGAGAAGAGCAGCGATGCTGCAATAAATCCGATAACAAACTTGGGGAATCGCTGCCAAATAACGCCAGCAGTAGGCTTTTCTACCCCTACCGATTTGTTAGCATACGACCAGTATATCGAAATGGCAAATGCGGCAACACCTAGCAGCACGTTTTGGGCCGACTTGATGATTACGGCAATATCTTTGGCCGTGTTTCCGATAATAGTTCCAGAGGCTACTACGGCTCCTGTTGTATCAATGGTTCCTCCAATCCATGCTCCGGCAACCTCCTGCGAGAGTCCGAGCCATACCGCCAGATAGGGCATAAAGAGCATCATCGGAATGGCAACTACCAGCACCAACGAAACTACGTACGAGAGCTTTTTGCTATCGCCATTTATAGCACCGTTAGTTGCTATTGCTGCCGATACCCCACAAATGGAAACGCTGCTCGCTAAGAGCATAGATGTTTCATTGTCTATCTTCATTCGGCGTGATATCCAAAAGGCAATGTACCAAACGCTCATAACCACCACCAAGGCTTGGATCATGCCTAGCGCTCCTGCCTTCATTATGTTGTTGAATAGGACGGTAGTTCCTAAAAGCACCAGCCCTATTTTGATAAAATACTCGCTAAGCACCGCGCTCTTCATCCATTCGGGTAGCTTAAACAGGTTCCCAACAAGTAGTCCGATAATTACGGAAAAGAATACCGTTTCGAGGTTAAGAGATTTCATGGCGGTATGTGCCGCTACCATCTGTGCAATAAAGGCGAGCAGAAATACGATTGCAAACGAAAGGACAAACTTCCCTTTAGGCCTTCGGGTTATCCACGGAACCAGAAATGCAAACAGCATGAAGAACAGCAGGAAGTAAAGTATGCTGTAAAAGTTGTTGGTTGTAAAAAATTTGTCAAAGAAGTCGGAGGCAAACCATTGCTCCTTCGAGCTGTAGAATACAGGTAGCTTGGGGATAATGGCGTTTATCTTTCCAACAACCGATTCGCCCAGAAGCGAGGGCATAATTCTTTCGAACAGAAGCGTGATGCCGATAATAAGGAATCCGGCTATTACGGCTATCCAATCTTCCGTTAATGATTTTCGAATTTTACTCATAGCTTGTGTTTTAATGCTGTAGTACAAAAATAGTTTTTATGCTAAGGTGGGCAATAGCGTAAAGATGGTTGTTGTGCCTTATTGCTTATTGGGCTACTACATAAAAAAAATACCCCCGAGGAAATATTTCCTCGGGGGAGCCTTTAATAACAGTACAATAATATATCTGTAGCGCGATTATTTCTTTGCAATACCTTTCATAAGAACTTCAATCTCGTTCTTTTGAGAGAATAGAGAGGTAGCAAACTTCTTGATATCGTCAGGAGTTATGGCTTTAATTTTAGCGTCATAGCCATTTTGTCTGTCGATACCCCAAGTGTTGTAACCTTCAATTGCGTTAAGCCAGTGCGAGTTCATGCGTTGAGCCTCGGTGTAGTTCTTTAGCATATACTCCTTCACCTTGTTAAGGTTTTCTTGGCTTGGTCCGTCTTTCATCATCTCATCTAAACCTTGCTTAACCTTGGCAAGTAGCTTGTCTACGAGCTTAGGATCAGTATCGAATCCGATGTATACGGCAAAGTTACCATAAGGGTAGTTGTCTATTCTGCCCATGCAGTCAACACCGTAGGTTCCACCCTCTTCTTCGCGGATGGTTTTAGTATAAACGATGTCTAGTACTTGGTCTAGCATGCTCATCTTTATACGGTTCTCGATGGTGTAGTCAACCTTACCGGTGAAGATGGTGTATACGGTTGCCTTAGGGGTAGCCATCTCCTTTTCGAAGCTGTTTTTGTAGGCTCCCTTACGGGTATCCATCTTAACATCCCTAAAGTTTTCCTTTTTAGGATTGCCAGGAAGAGATGCGATATACTGCTCAACAAGAGGCTTAAGGGTAGCCATATCTACGTTACCAACAAAGGTAAAGTTGAAGTCTCCCATGTTAGCAAAGCGCTCCTTGTAGATCTCGATGATACGAGGGTAGCTGATCTTGTCAACATCCTTTGAGGTTAGACGTGCAGCACGAGGATTTTTGCCATATAGCGATGTGGTAATTGTGTCGCTGAATGCCATCATTGGATTAGCCTCCATGTTGGCAAGCATAGTTTTCTTACGTGCTACAAATGCTTGGAAGGCATCGTTATCAACACGTGGAGAAGTGGCCGTTAGGTAAACAAGCTGCATCATAGTTTCAAGATCTTTAGGAGTACTCTTTCCGATTAGTCCTTCCGATTTTACATCTACCGATGGGTTTACTTCAGCCTTCTTACCAGCAAGCATCTTAGGAAGATCGGTAGCGCTAAAGTTTCCAATACCACCAATTCCAATAACCTCGTTTAGAGCCTTGATGTTGATAATGTCCTTATCACCAGCTAGCGATGTTCCTCCCTTAGAGGTTGCGCTGAAAAGAATTTCATCATCCTTGAAGTCGGTTTTCTTAACGAATACTTTTGCTCCGTTAGATAGGGTCCAGATGGTTTCGCCAAACTTAGCTCCCTTCTCCTCCTTAACAACCTTTCCTGCTTTTGGAAGCTTAGAGATAAGAGGTTCGTTAGATACCTTCTCTTCGTATGGAGTTACGTTTTCGGTACGTGCCTTGTTAAAGATGGCTACTGTTTCCTCCTTAGTTGGGTAGGTTAATCCATCCTTCTTTGGTCCATTGATGGTAATAACCACATTCTTTTCGGTAATTAATTCGGCAGCATACTTGTTGATTTGGTCAACAGGAAGCATTTTAGTAACCTGCTGGAATAGCTGGTACTCAGTTTCGATACCGGCTATAGGAGTCTCGTCAGTAAAGTTGTTAACATACTGATCTACGTAGTAGCTGTTCTTCTGCTTTTCACGATCCTTGTATTCGGTTTCGAGGTTGCTCAGGAAGTCGGCCTTTGCTCTTTCGTACTCGCTAGCGGTAAAGCCAAACTTACGAACGCGCTCTGCCTCGTTTACGATCTTCGAAAGCCCTTCGTTAACACCTCCATCCTTACAGATGGCAACGGTGGTAAATGCCTTCTTGGTGTTGGCAACAATGAAGTTACCGTCGTAGCATCCTGCCATGGCAAAGGGAGAGTTTGCCTTTTGTGCGATCTCTTCCATGCGGGCGTTGAACATATTTTGGATAACCTGCTCCATGTAGTAGCTAACCAAGCTAGCTGCTGTTGGACGTAGCTCCTTAGGCATCAGGTCGCGCTTGTAGTAAACGGTAGCTCTGATTTGTTGCGCTTCAGGATCGGTAGCAATGCTAACAAAAGGAGCGTCATTATCCTTAACCTCGAAAAGGGTACGGGTTGCAGGGTTAACAGGCTTAGGGATATCGGCAAACATTGCCTTAATCTTAGCCTCTACCTTGTTTACATCAATGTCTCCAACAATAACGATACCTTGAAGGTCTGGACGATACCACTTATGGTAGTAGTCTTTTAGCTCCTGGTACTTAAAGTTGTCAACAACCGACATGATTCCGATAGGAAGACGGTTGGCGTACTGCGAACCTTCAAAAATCTCAGGAAACATCTGGTTGTACATGCGCATGTTAGCGTTGGTGCTGGTTCTCCACTCTTCGTGAATAACACCTCTTTCGCTATCAATCTCCTTATCCTCTAGCGAGATGAATCCCGACCAGTCGTGAAGGATAAGCAGGCAGCTGTCTACAACCCCTTCGCGGGTTACTGGTGCATTGGAGATGTTGTAGATGGTTTGGTCGTAACCAGTAGCGGCATTAAGGTTGGCTCCAAACTTTACCCCGATGGTCTCCAGGTAGTTAATCATCTTCTTTCCGGGGAAGTTTTTGGTCCCGTTGAAGGCCATATGCTCAAGGAAGTGGGCAAGTCCCCTTTGGTTCTCCTCTTCGAGGATAGAACCTACCTTCTGAACAATATAGAATTCCGCCTGTCCCTTAGGCTCTGCATTACTACGGATGTAGTAGGTGAGGCCGTTGTCTAGCTTACCTACCTTTACCTTAGGATCGGTAGGAAGAGGAGGCATCTGCTGTGCAAGTACTGGAAAGCTAACGATTAGCGCTAGGATCAGTACAAAGAAATTTTTCCTCATTTGAATTACAGTTTAGTACTAATAATTTATTAATAGTTGATTAAGTCATTCTGCTTGATACTCCAGGATATCGCCTGGCTGGCACCCCAACTCCTTGCAAAGAGCTTCCAGGGTGCTAAATCGGATGGCCTTTGCCTTCCCTGTTTTTAGGATAGAAAGGTTAGCCTGTGTTATGCCCACCCTTTCGGCCAGCTCGCCAAGCGAAATTTTGCGCTTGGCCATCATTACATCGAGGTTTACTACTATAGACATGCTAGATGGTTAACTCTTGTTCTTCACGAAGACGATTGGCAACTGTAAGTATTTCGGCAAATAGGAACATAACAAGTCCAATTACCAGAGAGGTCGACCATACCTCTACGGTTATCCGGTAACCTTCTATCGTAATGGCGGAGTTGAGGTATTGGGCTTCGACGTACTGTAGTACGACGGCTATTGCCTCCTTTAGTATGAGTAGTATTCCAATTATTCGGGCTCTCCTAATGTTTATGGCGGTCATCATCTGCCCTCTACCAATGGAGCTGGTTGTTTTCCATATTAAGATGGAGAGGATTATGAAAATGGCGAGGGTAGAAATAGAGAAAACAGCCCTTACAACGCTAGCTACCGTGCTTTTGGGTGGATTCGTTAGGGTTACCATTGCTTGGCTTATGCTGAGTCCGCCTTTTATGGTTCCGTTATTTGTTATCGGAGATCCAATTCCATGATTGGTAGCCTCTAGGTTTACAACATGAAACGAGGTTGAGACTTTGGCTTTTTCTTCATATTCGGCCATTTGCCATCCGGCAGTAAACCCTTTGGCAAAGTTTCCAAAGAAGGATACTGCGAGTAGAAAAATGATGCCAATGTTAAGAATCCTAACCCGACGAAGAAGTCGTTTATCTATTTTCATAAAATATTTATCGAAAAACGATATAAAAGTAGATATTGTTTTATTATGTGCAATACCCTATCCGAAGATTTAACACAGGCATGCCGCACTTTTTTTCTCTTCTCTGCTGTAGAATAGGCTAGAGGACGAATAGCGGGCTTGCTCCTTTTGGTGCTAAGCGTAGAAATTTAGTTGCGGAATTCTTTTAGCTTAGAAGGCTAGGGGTATCAGCAGCTGGTTGCTTGCAAACCGGAGTCGACGTTCATTATTCGGCTCTGCTAGGGGATGTTTTATAAAATTGCAGGTAAAATATGCTTCCCGAAAAATACTCCAGCGGTGTATACTAAGCACATTGCTGCTACTGAAAGGCATATAGCCAAGAATAGAACTCGGTCTTGCTCTGAAAGAATGGTAGTTTTCATATTTTAGGTGATCTGATAATTTTATAAAAATGGTTCTGCCAATTTATAAATTATTCCTGCATGTATGTATGGGGGCTACTCAAATCTTAAATTTTTAGCGGATACAGGTTGTCTGGTTCTTTCTATTTTACATTCGATTCGTTTGCCCTCGCACATTCTGTTGGATGTGCCCTCTATAAATAACAGCAGCACCCGATATACAGGTGCTGCCTACAATTCAAAAGTTGTTGCAAACCTCTCTCCACACTACCGTGCAAGCACGGTAATAATATCGCTATATACAGGCTTGCTGTCTGGACCAATGTAGGCGCAGCGGCAGCTGTACTCGTTACCATGTTTAAATCCGCTAATAGATATTTTACTCGAAGTCGAACTTACGGATGTCCAAGTATTCATATCCGAGGAATCGGAAGGAATGGAGGTGTAGTAGAACACATAAAAACGGGCATTTTTGTTCGCTTTAACAGAGAAGTTTAGATCGCCGTTATTAACGCCATCTTCCACCTTAAAGTTGGTTGGCTTCTCAGGAGTCTTACCCCTTTCTGGTTCCTTAACGAGTAAAAAACCGGTAGAAGCAATCTTTTCCTTGTCTCCACCTACCTTCATGTTTACATTTATGGCAGTGGTTGATAGCCAATCGAGAACGCTACTTTTTGATTCATTCTTTTGCATTATATCAAAAGAGGTTCCGTCAATAGATTTGACCAGCTTTGCATCAAAGTCGTCCTTTCTTCTTTTACCTTCGGCCAACTCCTCAGCAGTTAGTGTTACAAATGGATTGTTGGTTAAACGTTGAAGCACGTTTTCTGTAAATGGGCCAACTTCTCCATCCTTCAAATGTAAATAGGACCGAATCACTGAAATTTTAGTCATCCTTCAAACTTTTTTGTGATTTATACTTTATTCATATTTAAAAACAGCGGCAGTTTTTATTTGGTTCATTTTTAGGTCTATTTTTTTTGATGGTAAAAATTGTATTTAAATAGGCGAAGGTGCTGGTTGTCCTGTTTCTCCTTTTTGCAGCAGCTGCTGGTGCTTTTTCTTTTGTGCTTGGTTTTATTTTTACGGCGGAATGGAGTAAATGAGGGATGTTACGAACTTTATTTATTTAGATGTACCGTATTCTGTATCGATAGGTTCCGTGATATTTGCTGTCTAGTATTTCTTAGTATCCTATTTGCTTACTGCTTAGGTTGCGTCATCTTTGATCTTAGTTGTCGCATATATGGTCTTATTTGCGCCATCTTTGATCTTAGTTGCCGCATATATGGTCTTATTTGCGTCATCTTTGATCTTAGTTGTCGCATATATGGTCTTATTTGCGTCATCTTTGATCTTAGTTGTCGCATATATGGTCTTATCTGCGCCATCTTTGATCTTAGTTGTCTCATATATGGTCTTATTTGTGTCATCTTTGATCTTAGTTGTCGCATATATGGTCTTGTTTGCGCCATCTTTGATCTTAGTTGTCGCATATATGGTCTTATTTGCGTCATCCTAGATCAAAGATGACGTATTTGTTGGAGGGTATTTGCGCGACAGATGGACTGCTTATGGAGATAAGCGTCTGGGACAGACGTAGGGGGAAGGTGCTAGGCTACCTCTCTACATGTAGATGCTGCAGGGTTTCTCCTCTTTTTTCGTTTTCCCATTCGCTGTTGCATAGGCTGGTAGGGATGTAGCTTTGCGCCTTTTGGGGCGTATAGGCCTCCTTTCTTGCAATTCGTGTCTCCTTTTTGTCGAAGCTAAAGTTGCTGAGGCTGACGGTATGGTAGGTGTAGCATACGTATTTGAGGCTTTTGGTCATTATCTCCATTCTTGTTGGATACGTTTTGCCGTCCATCTCCTCGTAAAAAATGGTGATGTTTTCGTAGCTGGGACTTTTACTAAAGGGGAATAGGGTTTGCTTGTGCTCCATTTTTAGGATGGCGTTGGTGCCTTTGTCTATAATAAAGGTGGCCTGTATGGGGGTGGGATTCCCATTTTTGAAGCTCCTTCGTAGTCTGCTAAAGAATATGCTGTCGTACTGGCTCTCGGTGCAAACAAAAAGCTTGTTCGATGGGGTGTAGCCCGTTCTCTCCTTGTTCTCTGCTAGGAGCTTGGCGTACTTGTTTCGTAGCTCGGTTTCGGGTAGGAGGTAGTCGTAGTTTACGCCATTTACATTTTGGACCTTGATGACGTAGGCCGGTTTGCTGTTGTATAGGGTGTCCTTATCTACTCTAAAGTGGCCGTTATTGAAGAAGTCGCGCCCAAAGTAGGAGACTCTAAGTGGGGCCGAGTCTACGGGGCATTCGGATGCTCTTATATAGTCGTACCTAAGGTAGTCGTAGTAGCTTTTTATGAGTAAGGTGGTGTAGCATAGGCTATCGGCTACGTTGCTTATCTGTGCGCTGGCTATTCTTATCCTGTCGTCCTCGAATCGGGAGCCTAACCCCTGCGAGTTTAGCGTTCCGCTAACCTTTCGGCAGCCTAGCAGGGCCCTGGTGCTGTCGTTAAAGAGGTAGCTGCATATCTCGATATCGGCCGCAAAGTATTTTTTGTTGTAGTTCTTTCTGAATCGCTTGGTGGCTGTTCGTACAATTTCTTTTGCCATCCTATCTACGGTAACCACCACCTCCTTTATGTTTTCGGCTTTGGGATGTAGGGCGATGGTTGGCTGCGCGGCTACCTCGTGTGGCCTTACTACCAGCGTTTCGTACCCAACGCACGAAATAACCAGCGTCTCGTTGGATGAAATACTCTGCATGCTGATGGAGAATTGCCCATGTCGGCCTGTTTTAGTAATGGTGTTGGTGCGGCTATTTAGCGAAATGCTCGCATTCACAACCGGTTCCTTTGTTTCGGAATCTACAACCTTAGCGGTAAGGTTGGCTTGGCCGTGCGATGTGGTATAGATTAGGCAAAATAGGGCTGCTGTAAACAGTTTGTACATGGTGCGATATGGTTTACTAAATGAGATATAAGAAATGTAACCGATATTTTATGGGGCTAATATATAAAAAAAGGAGCGCAGGTGTGCTGTTTGGAGGTTGTTGCTTGTTGAGGTTTCCTTTTTGGTGGGAGTAAACGGGCTGTGGGGAATAAGCTGAAAACTTTTTTCTCTTGCGTTGTAACATTTCAAATTTGGCTGCATCCAAAGGGAAACTTTTAAAAAACGAACTGCTATGAAAAATATTCTGATGACATCTGTTCTGGTTTTGATATCTTTTTTGGGGTTGGCGCAGCATAAGGCTATCGAGGTGGTAAAGGTTGGCAAGGGGAGTCCCGTTGTGCTGCTTCCGGGATTTGGTTGTCCGGGTGCGGTGTGGAACGAAACGGTTGCCCAGCTCTCTAAAACGCACGAATGCCATGTGGTTAGCTACGCCGGATTTAATGGAATTGCTCCGCTGGATACGCTTTGGCTTTCGTCGGTTGAAAAGGGGGTAGCGGAGTACATCGAGTCGAAGCGGCTAAAGAATGTTACGGTGATAGGCCATAGCATGGGAGGCACGCTGGGGCTGATGCTGTGCCAGAATCAGAAGGAGCGGGTAAAGAAGCTGGTAGTTGTGGATATGCTTCCCTGTATTGGCGTGATGATGATCCCCAACTTTAAGCCCGAATATGCTACCTACGATAATCCCTACAACAAGCAGCTGCTGGCAATGGATTCGACGGCGTTCCGTGGCATGCAAACGCAGATGGTAGCCAACATGTGCACCGATAAAGCTCGTCAGGAGCAAATCATTAGCTGGATGATGAAGGCTGATAGGAAGACTTACGTGTATGGCTATACCGATTTGATGCGGGTAGACCTTCGCGAGGCGGTGGGCAGCATAGAGCAGCCGGTGCTTATACTTGCGGCCGGTAAGTATCCATCAAAGGAGCAAATTCTGAAGGCGTACGACGAGCAGTATGCCAAGCTAAAGGGGAAAACTATTAAGTTTGTGGATGGATCGACCCACTTTGTGATGTACGATAAGCCGGAGGTGATGATGGGTGAGGTAAACCAATTTCTAGCTAAATAGTAACTCTTTAGATTAATGGATAGGGACTTTTTTCAGGAGCTTTATGCGCAGTACTATCCGAACATTTACCGCCTGTGCTTAGGATACGTAAAAGGGAATGGCAGCTTAGCTGCCGACCTTGCACAGGAGGTGTTTATCAATGTTTGGGAAAAGTACGACAGCTTTAAAGGGGAGTGCCAGGTGAGCACTTGGCTATACCGGATTGCGGTAAACTGCAGCTTAACGGAGATTAGGCGCAACAAGAGCTACCAGAATCGGATACAGACCTATGAGGCTCCAGAGGGCGATTCGGCCGAAAAGCAGCATAGCGATAACGACCTGCTAAACCGATGCATTGCTAAGCTCGACGAACCCGATCGTATCTTGGCAACGCTGGTGCTGGAGGGGCTGCCCCAGCAGGAAATCGCCTCGATTCTTGGTCTTAGCGATAGCAATACCAGGGTTAAGGTGCATAGGTTAAAGGAAAAGCTAAGGGCTACGTATCTTACGCTTTCGGAGAGTGGTTACTAGTAAAAAAGTATTGAAATGGAGCATAATAACGAATTTGATGATATGATGGCTGGCTGGAAAAGGCAGCCTATTCCTAAGCCAACGGTTGATGCAGGTAGTGTTGCAGCCCTTGCCAAGCGTAGGGTGGGCAGCTCGAGGAGAAAGCACGTTGCCACCATAGCCGTGCTGGGGGCCACCCTTCTTGTGGTGCTTGGTTTTTCGCTTTATGTCGGATACGCAAACCTTCAGTTTGTGCTGGGGGTAGGGCTAATGATGCTGATGCTGGCCATCCGGATTGGGGTTGAGGTACGTAGCCGCCAGCTGCTGCAACGTTTGGATAGCTCGGAAGTAACGAGCAGCTATCTTAGGGAGCTTACCCTGTTTTACCAGCAACGTAGGCGCATACATGGGGCGTTTACCTACCTCGTTTTTGGATTGTACGTTGCCGGATTCTGTGTGCTGCTGCCGCTGTTTAAGCAAACGCTTCCCTACGGATTCTTTATCTATATCGCCATATCGGGTGTGGTTATCTTTGCGGTGCTGCTGGTTTACATCCGCAAAAAAACGGTAGCCGAGTTAAAGGAGCTGCAGGCTACCATCTACGACCTGAAAGGGGTAAGCCAGGAGCTTAATGGCTAACGCCAAGGTGGCGCTTGTCCGAGGTGTGCTCAATACGCCTTTATCTCTAAAATCTTCATCTAACGGTCGTAGAGGCCAGGGATTTCGCTTTTAAGACTACGCGCTTACCGTTAAGAGACGCATGCAATGCGTCTCTACCCTGCTACGCCCATAAAACGATGGTAGAGACGCGATGCTCGCGTCTCCATGCTGCTTCATGAAATGCCTTTTCACCCAATAGCAGCCGTCAAATCTTCCATCAAAAAGCGATAGGATGGTAAACGCGAAATCCCATCAGCATAGAGGCACTATACAGGTGCCTCTATGCTGCATGTTAGAGCTCTCTTTCCTTCCATGTTGGCATATAGTTCTTTGCGATGGTAATGCCGGCCTTCTAAAAGCAGGTCATCTTAAAGAATAACCCCCAACCTGCGCTAACTGAGTTGCTTTATATGGAGCTTACTTAAATCGATCACCGTGTCGAAGTAGGGGGTAAGGCTTTGGCGGTGGGTTACGAAAAGGATTGTAAGCTCATCCTTCAGGAGTAGGAGGTTTTCCATAATCTGCTGCTCCGTTTTGGCGTCTAATGCCGATGTGGCCTCGTCCAGAAGCAGCACCTTGGGCGATTTTAGCAGCACTCTGGCTAAGGCTAGGCGTTGTCTTTCGCCTCCCGAGAAGTGGAAGTGGTAGTTGGCAATGGAGGTGTCTAACCCTTTGGGTTCTCTCTCCACAACACTCCGTGCATTAACCCTACCGAGCACCGAGTAGATTTGCTCATCGCTAATGCTGGCGGCCGAATCCCAAATTAGATTTTCGCGAATGGTACCATCCACAAAGAAGGAGTCTTGGGGCAGATAGCCAATGGTCGATTGCCATTCGCCAACGTTTTGTGCCGTTAAGCGGGTGTCACCTACGGCAATAAAGCCATCAGTGGGTGTTAGTAGTCCGGATATTAGGTCGATAAGCGTGGTCTTACCCTGTCCCGATGCGCCAACAATGCCCGTTATGCTGTTAGGTGCAATGGTAAGGTTTAGGTGGCTAAGGATGTTACGCTCTCCGTTGTACGAAAAGGATACGTCGCTTAGGCTGATGCTCCCGTTGATGGAGGAGGCTCCTGTATGCTGCTGCTGGCGTAGGCTATTTTCGGTAAGGCTCTCATCCACTTCGATAACCAGCGCCACCGATTTTTGGGTGGATAGCATCATGTTGAGCTCGCTGTTGGCGCTTACAAAGAGCGGGAACAGGCGGGCAAAGAGTATGGTTAGCACAAAGATGGAGGAGAGAGGTAGGTTGTCGATTTTATAGCCCATGTACACGATAACCACCAGCGCTACAACGCCCGCTAGGGTAAAAAGGAGCTGCGACTTGGCTCGGTTTACCGATTGGCGGTTTTGGATGGCGCGCATGCTCTGGTTGGTGGCGTTAAACCTGTCGGAGTAGAACTTTTCGGAGTTGTGAATCTTGGCCTGCTTTACCATTGTCCAGAAGTCGTCTATCTCCTTAAGCATCTTGCGGGCTACTCCAATGTTTCGTTCGCCTAGCGAGAGCGCTTCGCCAAGAAATCTGCGTAGAAGAAAGAAGGTGACGATGCCAACCCCCATTACCAAGAGCGTAAAGCTTACCGAAATGGCGAGCGATACCATAACGTGGGCTCCAATAATGATAAGGGCCGAGGTAAAGCGCATCAGCGAGTAGTAGTAGGAGGTAACTTTGGGTATTTCGTTGGATATTACCTGTATGTGGTTGTGCTTGCTGCGGCTGTTAATGGTTAGCCAGTCGCAGCTAATAATCTTTCTGAACAGGCGCGTACGCGTTTCGTATATAAACCCCTGCTCGTACTCCGACTGCATAAGCGCTTTAAGGTAGGTAAGGTAGGTGGTAAGCAGTATGATGAAGATGAAAATGGCTAGTACATACTCGATGCTTAGCTCTATCCCCATTTTGTGGGCTATGTTGCCTAGCCACTGGCTCACTCCTGATTCGTTGGTATGCCCGTTGTCGGTGTTAAGTAGGCTAAGTAGCGGAATAAGCATTACAATACCCGCCCCTTGGTTAACACCCAGTAAAAGCGTGATGATGAATAGCAAAACGAGCCTTCGAGGATGATACCTGTAGAAGAATTTGAGATTTTGGGCTATAGATGTATGGCTAGGCATGGTAAATACGACGTTTAATAAAGCTGTATGGGCGGTAGAGTATGTAGGCTAGCCTGGTTTTGAAGCTAACGTTGTTGATATCTGTAATTCCAATAAGTTGTTTTGAGATTATCCTGATTTTATAGCTTAGCCCTCCAAATATCCATATCTTATATTTAAGATCCTCTATGGCTTCTCCTACAGGTAGCTTCTCCTTTATGGGGTTCTCAACCATTTTTATGCTATGGTTAACCAAAAAGGATGATGCCTTTCTAGTAGGGAAGAGGTGGCTTTCAAAGTTGAAGTATGTTTTTAGGAGCGCACCTGTTTGTGCCACCGCTTTTTGGATATTTAGCATCCTGCAAAGCTCCTTGAAGTTCTCTTCTGATATTTTATCCAACGGAAAATCCTTTATGTCTACCAGCCATTTCAACCTTTGCCAGCCATGCTTTGTCCCATGGATTATTAGGTAGGCTAGCAGCATCTCTTCATTAAGCGAACGGATGGTTCTTCCGTACATCTCGTAGGTTTTGGTGTTCGACCAAACCATTCTGTTAAGCTTTTTGGGGCTGATGGGGGACTCGTTGACAAGGGTCCAGTGAATTTCCACCATATAACCCAATTCCTTGTGTCTAAAACCTAAATGATGGATGGCTTCGAACAGCATTTTTTGTCGAAGTGCCTCCTGTGGCCATTTAATTTCGTAAATAACTTCGAAATTATTGTTGTTTAGGAGAGAGTGTGCCCTATTTATATCGGAAGGGTCAATAAGGATGTCAAAATCATGGGATATCCTAACGGAGGCATCGCCGTAGATAAGCTGCGAAAGGAGTGGCCCTTTAAAGCTGAGGAATTCGAGGTGGTGCGCATCCAACAAATCTACAAGCTGGAGGAAATTGCTTACCAGCTTCAACCCTTTTAACTTTTCGGGTAGGTTTTCTTTGCTCTCCTTTTGGCCAAGCAGCATGTCAATCTGCTGGTGGCTTAAGCGATGGCGGCTACTTAGATGGTTTCGGTCTAAAGGAAGCTTTGTCATTTATTGGTAATGTGTTAAAATAGGTATGCTTAAAGGTACTCTATTTTTTTTGTGTTTAGCTTAGTGATGTGAGATGTCTTTTGTAAATAATGTCTGTAGCAGAAACAGTAAAAGATCTCTAGTACTCTAAATTTACCGTTGGCAGTGCAATCTGCCTTTTTGCAAAAAAGGTTAGGAGCGCTGCTGCTGCTGTTAGCAATGCTCTTTATACAGGAGAACGTATTTCTTCTATTTTTTTGCATGGGCATTAGCGTTCTTCTTTTACAAGATATGCTTCTTCTGCTTTCCTCTTTTTGATGTTTTCTTTTGAAAAGGTTATAGCATTTGGCCTACTTTGTGTAAAGTATGCATAAAGGGAGCGGTAAACCATCTGCTATAAGCTTCTTGTTATTACTGCAGCATAGGTTGATCTCATAGGAAATGCTTTGCTCGTTAATCAGAAGTTGTATATCTCTTTGAAAGAGACACTCCCCCGAGGGGTGATGTAAACACCTCCACTAATTAACCATGCATGTGCCGCTAGCTTCGTCTCATTAGTAATGTTTACCCCCAGGTAGATTGAGGAGGGAATTCCTCTGCGTTGTAGCATAAGGCGAGCAGCAAACGACTTTACAAGGCAAACATTTTTCCAAATGGCAATTTTGTTGGCTCGTTCAACGGCGGTGCGAATATCCTTTAAGGTTTGAGGACTTGGTTGCCTATCCAGCCGCTCATTTTTCCTGAAAATCTGCTTGCATATCCTAAATGGGAAGATCAGTAGCAGGAGCTTTGATGCTAACAAGAAGCATATGGCTTCTGCTACCAATGTTTTTTGATTTAAAGGTACTTCCCAGAATTTTTTAATCAGACTCACTGTTTTACAACGATATTACATTCAACGCACTTATCTAGGAATGTCTGAACTTCTGTTTTACACTGATCGGGAGAAATGTTGTACTCCAAAAGAAGAGTTGAGGTTATTTCCTCAAGCGTCTTTGGCTTTTCTATTAGCATCCAAATTCGTTTGCCAACCGGGTTTAAACCAAAATATTTGCCATCATTAATGTGCATAATCACTTGATGGTTGTCTATTTCTCCATCAATAATGTTTTCTAACCTGCTGTATCTTTCCATCTGTTTAAATACTTTGTTGCTTGTCCTTTGTTTTGTAGGCTATTGCTATGTTTCTACCTTTTTTAGTTCTTGGCTTTTTGTTTGTAAAATAGTAAAAGAGAATAGTCGCCATGATTACCTTTTTGGAGGGAGTTTACACCGTAAGTACTCCATCTTTATCTATATATCCAAATTCCTTCATCGTGTCATAGCTATATTCGACTATTCTGCTTATTTGTTCTGCAGTTAAATGGTCTTTATAGTTGCCAATCTTCCCTTTCCAAAAGAAGTTTTGGCAATGCTGCTTTTTCTCAATAAAACCATTCTCTTTTTCCAATTGCTGTAGCACCTTAAAGTCACTATTAACAATCGCTTTTTTTAGGCGATGTTCCTCATGCTCCAACCCTATGAATCGAATGATTTGCTCGAAGGCCTCTACCGGATTTTGTAGCATATCTTCGTACCTGACAAAGTGAACGGGAATGGCTGATTGTGATTGCCAACTTTTTATATGGCCTTTCCATGATTTTAAAATCTGCCGAAGTTGCCCTTTTTTTCCCCCGCCTAGGGTGGCATTTTCGTCTACTATTTGGTTAACCTTTTCTTCAATTTTACTATCGCTATGGTTGGCAAAAGATACGCAGACATCTAATGGATTGCGTACAAAGTATACGGTACATTTGCTGTATTCCTCAGGGAAAAGAGGTCTGCCGTATAAATTGATTGTATAGGCATCATGGACTTTCTTGTAGCATATCTCGTTTTTTTTTGCATACTCTTCCGAAATAGACTGGTATAAATCAGGGCGCCACAAATCAACCTCATCACCTGTTAGTTCGAACGGATTTAAACCAACAATCTCTTCAAAATCAATAGCACTACTTGCTATTCTTGTGCTTTGAATCTCTTCTAAGGAGAGAGGCGCGTCGGTATTTTTTAGATAGTTAGATAAAAACATCCGGAACCAGGTGTTTCCTGATTTTGGGTATGAAGCAAGCCAAACAATATTTTTCATGTGCTATAGTGCTACTTCATTAATTCCCTGTAGTTCCGCTATCTTCTGCTTAATAAAATCCATGGCTGTATGTATGCTGCACACTTTGGGGCGAGTGATGTTTAGAACTCTAACATTTTGCCCTAACTGTAATAGCTGTAGGCAAAGGTTTTGTTCTGTTTGCGGCATCCCCTTAAGGTAAAGTTTTCGGTATATTTGATCCTTTAGCGCTAAAAACTTACTGACTCCTGTTAGTTCCGATGAGGTGAATTCATCCTTATTATGTGTGTTTAAGATTATAATTAAATGGAGTTTGGAATTAACCCCTGCGCTAGGCTCGTATGGAAAGTAGAATTTATCTAGTGTTGGTCTTATTTTTCTAAGGTTCTCATTTGGCAGGTTTAGCTGCTCTAGCGCATCATCCCAGAGTTTAATTTCTGTTTTTAGAGGTTTCACGTATACCTCTCCTTCTTTTATTGAAATAGGAGTAATGTCATCGGTAATAAATTGTGCCCTATTTTGGCAGAAGGCCGCGGTTACAGAGGATTTTCCTGCTCCAGAATTTCCGCAGATAACAACACCAACCCCATTATAGCAAAATGAGCTGCCATGTAATGCTAGAATTTTATTTTGTAGGAGTAGTGCCCCTAGTACAGAGCCATTTAAAAAGAGTTGTACAGAGTCTGTATCTGCCCCCTCCTCTAAGTATATGTTTACAAACTCCCCTTTTTCAACGTAAAACTGAGCTTGGTTGTATACCTGTAAAAATAACTGATCCTCAGTTATTTTTAAATGAGGTTTTTCAAATAGAGGGCGATCAATATTTTTATATGGTGTTGTTATGTAGTTTATTTTCACGGTTTCAGCAATTGTCTGAAGCATAGATCTGTTATTTTAAGTTGTTTTAATGCTAATGGTAAGGATTTGTTTAGCGAGAGTTTGCACTTTTTTGTTTTTGTTGTTCATAGTCTCATTTTTTTTGTTTAAATATGTATTTTATTTTTAACAAAACATCGATTCTCAAGCTAAAAAAAATGACTTTTTATTTGATTTGATTTGATTTAGATTGTTGGCTTTGTTATTGTTTAGTTATAATTGACTTAGCTTTTGATTGCTAGTCTGTGATTTTTAATAATGCTGTCGTTTGAGGTAAATATAGTTGTTGTGACATGTGCAGAAATGTGTTTGGCTGTCGAATGTGTGTATTTTAAGGTGAATGAATTATTGTAGAATAAGCAATGCTTATCCTTTTTTAATAGCGATTTAGTTTAAAGATTGATTTATATGAGCGCTGTATTTGGGGTTGTAAATAAAAATGGAAGGTTTGTAGATCCAGATAGCTTACACGTTATGCAATCAGCCATTGCACATCGCGCCACCGATGGGAAGGATGTCTGGGTGGATGGCGTTGTTGGTTTCGGCCATTGCCTACTAAAGGTTTATCCACAGCAGGATTATGAGCATTGTCCGTTAATAGCATATAATTGTACCATAACCGCCGATGCCCGTTTGGATAACCGTAACGAACTTGCTGCGTTGTTGGGAATAGACAAAACTCGGTTAATTATGGTTAGTGACTCCGAGATTATTTTGCTGTCCTATAAACGATGGGGAGAAGACTGCGTTAACCATCTGGAGGGGGAATTTGCCTTTGCCATTTGGGATGCCGACAACCAAAAGCTCTTTGTTGCTACCGACCATATTGGGTTTCGACCACTCTTTTACTATGATTCTCCTGAACAATTCATCTTTTGCAGCGAAATAAAAGGAATCGTGGCCGTAAAACCGTTCCCCAACTATTTTAACGAGGAGAGCCTTGTCCAGTACTTCTACAGTAAGGGTAAGTCAAACATTACCTACAATAAGGATATTTTTGCTTTATGCGGAGGGAATGTGCTTACCTTGCAGGACGGTAAAATGGCCTATCGCAAGTATTGGAACTTAGAATCTACCGGTAAGTACAACTTTACAAAAGACCAAGATTGGTACGACTGCACGCGTGAAATGCTTTACCGCGCTGTAGAGAATCGGTTGAATACAGATGTACCTATAGGGGTAACTTTGAGTGGAGGGCTCGATTCTACAAGCGTTGCCTGTATCCTTTCAGAACTCCTGATGAAGAAAAACAAGCCGCTATATACCTTCTCTTCTGTACTCCCATTAGGCCATAGAGGGATTGAAAAGGACGAACGTTACTATATTGATTTGGTAGGCAAGCACTGTTCCAACATTATTCAAACATATGTGGAGGCACCTGGTGTTGGCCCTTTGTCGAATTTGGATGACGCTTTTGAGATTGATGAATCTTTCCCAGTTTCTGTTGCATACATGAATTATGCTTTACATAGTGCAGCAATGCAAAATCAAGTTCGAACACTATTTAATGGGTTTGGTGGAGATTTTTGGATTTCGTGGAAAGGGCATAGCATTGTTTATGACCTTGTCAAGAAAGGGAAGTATAGGCAGGGATTAAAAATTATGCAGCAGTTTTGTGCGAAGGAAAACGAATCCTTTCATAAAATATTTCGAAGAATGTACCTTTCCCAATCCCCATACTACTCTTTTCTACGATCGCTTTTTAAGAAGCAAAATGAGATGGAGCAAAAAATGCTTAATGATGATATTCTGAAGAGATATCATAGCCAGATAGCTGAAAAGGCAAAAACTAGCCATGCAGACTCGTTGGTAACAGAGGTAAATCAGGGTGTAATTGGCCGAAAGGTGAGCAAGTTTTACAACAGAAGCGGCTTCTATAAAATGGATATAGGAACACCTCTGTTCGATAAAAATTTATACGAATTATTGATAGATGTCCCAATTCACTGTCATGCAAACAATGGAGAGAAAAGAGGATTGATTAGAACCATCATGGATGGAGTAATTCCAGAGGAGATAAGGCTAAGGACTGATAAAAAGGCATTTTCGCCGGATTCTGCCGTGCGATTAATTGCGCAAAAGCAAGAAGTTTTA
Source organism: Alistipes sp. ZOR0009 (assembly GCF_000798815.1). Taxonomy (NCBI): domain Bacteria; kingdom Pseudomonadati; phylum Bacteroidota; class Bacteroidia; order Bacteroidales; family Rikenellaceae; genus Alistipes; species Alistipes sp. ZOR0009. The sequence goes on from NZ_JTLD01000119.1 coordinate 240,169, forward strand.
AATGTAGTCAATAACAGTAATGACGATTTGCTACTTGATAGCTTTCTGAATAGAAGTTTGTTAAAGGAGAGTCTTTGTAATGTAAGAAGCTATGAAGGATTTCCTCCTAGCTTTGATATGAATTTTTTATTCTCGGCTAAAACAGGTATTTCGGCGACTGTTTTACTTCGACTTAAGGAAAAGGGGTACATTTTTGATCTCAATAAATAATGAGGGCTTGATTGAGTCCTAAGTTTAACTATTAAAAACAAACAAAATGATGAACGAAAAAGAAAAATGGAGTTCACCTGAAGTTGAGGTTATCTCTATTAGTTCAGAGACTTTAGGAACGGGAACTAATAATCAAGAAGCTGATAGCTCCAATTCCTAAATTTCACCGTTTAGGTGGCGTTGAGGCCTTGGGTTAGACATTCTTTTTATTGTCCAAAGGTCTAAATTGGTAAGGGTATCCGTATCGGATACCCTTATGTTTAAATTAGCAACTTGTAGGCGTGGGGCTGACTGTTGACGTTGTTGTTTGTACTTCGCCCTGTATGAGGAAGGGTTCGGTGGCTGTATATCAGGATTTGTTGAATGATGCAGCAGAACTGCAACAGATGTTTTAGGCATGCCTACCCCATTCTGGCTCCCTTTACCAAACCCCAAAATTTTGCGTGGTAGGCGGGTGTAAAGCACTCATTAAAGTAAAGCATGTTGGTGGTAATTGCCTTTCCATCGCAGGTGTAGACTTGTAGCTCGTTTTCTTCCTCGGCTATTTCGCCCGGTTTGCCATTTTTCGAAGGTGACGCGATGATTCGGGCATCCATCAGCTTTAGCTCGTTGCCTTTAAATTGGGTAATGGCTCCTTTGTTCCACGAGTTACAGGCCTTTATAAGGTTAACAATCTCTGCGGCTCCCATTTTTTGCCAGTCAATAAGTACATCTTTAGTCTCTGGGCGTTTGAAGTATGATGATACAATCGGCAAAGGTTTAAGGTCCAATATGGGATGCCTTGCTGCAATAATGTTTAGCAGAAAGAATACCCCTTCAGCGCTCATTCCGCTTAGGTACTTGGTGAACGAGTCGTGGCAGAAGTATGCCTGGTTAGGATAGCTCTTTCTCCAAACAACGGCTCCTTCGTCGAATTTATCGGTAAGCCTGTGGATGGATATTCCTAACGTTTCGGTGCCATGTTTTAGCTGCCAGAAAACGGGGGATGGCCCCTTGTAGGCAGGCAATGGCCCGAAATGAATGTTGAAAAGGTGCTGCTGTGCGCTTCTGTCAACCTTCGAAAGGTCGATTAAGCGGTTAAATCCCATAATGAATATGGCATCAAACTTTTCTTGGCTTATCCATTCGTATAGGTTATTGCCCGATTCTTTTTCGAAGTACATCGGGATATTTAGCTGCTTTGCAAATGCTTGTAATATTTGCGCCTTTTCTGGATTTACCCCTTTATCTAAAAACGCATACACTTGCAGCTTTTGGGCTGCAAGTGTATATGTTAAAGGGATTATTACATCAGAATTTGAAACAATACCAATTTTCATTTATGCTTCAAATTATTACTGTTGAGGAAATATTCCTGTTTTGGATATGATGTAGTTTATCGTAAGATATGGCATCAGGTTATCGTGAGGAGTGCTACCTCCGGAACTTGAAACAGCAACAGTGTCAAGAGGCGAGTCTGGCTCTGTAGTTCCAGCAGGAAGTGTGGCGTATAGCTTGGCGCTGGTGTATGTTGCACCCTGTGGTACTGATACTGCAAGTATGTTAGTGCCTGTTGGGCTAGCTGTTGTTGCCGTATCTGCGTATGCATTTAAGGTGTGGTTATGGGGAGGCATATTCGCGATGGTTAGCGTAACGGTATTGGCACCTCCTGTTGACCCGGTAACATAATTCGTAGTGCCCAGCTGTCCATTGCCAACCACCACCTTTTCTCTTAAATCTGGCAGCGCAAAGGTTGTTCTTCCGTCTCCCCCGTAGGTTATTCCGAGTAGCGTGTAAAGTGCTTCATTACCTTGTATTGGAAGCGTTGATCCATCGCAAATAAGCCATCCAGAAGGAGCGTAGTTGCCTGCGAACATCTTTATTTCACCTATATAGCAATCCATTTTCTGTAATTTTTAAGTTAAACGAATTAGGGTCTTGGTGGATAGTAGCCTACTGTTGCAATACAGTACACCATGGTAACAAACGGCATTCTATTTTCGTGAGCTTGCCCACCACCTTCTGTGCTAATACTCTTGGGATTGAGAATTGTTTTTTTAGAAGCATCAGGGGTGCTGCTGACATAGGAGAGCACATTGCCGGTATTCTTTTTGGTTTGATTAGGATCAGTAGGGATGGTTTCATTCCCTAAAATGTTGGTTCCAGGGATCGCAGCATCGTAGGAGTCACGAACCATCATGTTGTGGTTATGCG